>JBFMDV010000026.1:123588-147502 GCA_040753875.1 Candidatus Zixiibacteriota bacterium
GTGGCAGGTCACACGTCGCCTGCGGCGACGCAGGACCTGCCACAACTGCAAGTTCTCTTCCCCATTTGGCCCAGCCGGTTTGTCCGGCGGGACCACATTCGCGTCTCGACTGCGCTCGACGCGACTAAAGCGCAGCGACCGTCCTCCCACGCGCCGGTTCGAGCGAAGACGAGAACCGACAAGCCAATGGTTCGCGTCTCGTCTCCGCTCGACGCGACGGACTATTTCGACGCGACGACCTTTGGCTCGACGCGACGAAAGCGCGGCGACCGTCCTCCCACGCGCCGGTTCGAGCGAAGACGAGAACCGACAGGCCAATGGTTCGCGTCTCGTCTCCGCTCGACGCGACGGACTATTTCGACGCGACGGACTATTTCGACGCGACGACCTTTGGCTCGATGCGACGAAAGCGCAGCGACCGTCCTCCCACGCGCCGGTTCCAGCAAAGACGAGAACCGACAAGCCAATGGTTCGCGTCTCGTCTCCGCTCGACGCGACGGACTATTTCGACGCGACGACCTTTCGCCCGGCGCGACGGACGAAGACCCGTGGGCGTCGTGGTGAGTAAGGTCAAATCACGAGCCGAGCCAAGTTTGCGACGAGCCCATCGGTCGCCCTTCGACTCCGCTCAGGACGACACACGGTCTGGCCTGCATCCTGCAATCCGTCTGGAACGGATCGTCGGTCACGTGCACCTTATGGGCAGTTTTCCCCTCCACCTGATCCCCATGTCACGCTGCCGCCACCGGTAAGCACGATGTCCGTACCGCAGACCGGAGGCGAGTGGCGCCACGCGTTCCCTATCGCTGATACGGAGCTGCTTCCCATATGATAGACGGCTTCGACTGTTACGCCGGAGAAGTTGTTCGCTCCCGGATGGGTCACGCTGCCGAGGTCCGGAGTCGCAGCGTTATCGATTTGTATCGCCCGGGCGCAGACAAAGGAATTGCCGCGGACGGTTGCGTTCGAGGTGGTGGACCAACACCGGACGGCACCATAGGTGGCGTACCCATCGGGCTTGTTGAACGTGTTCCCCTCAATGCGTGGTGCACCCCCCTGTACCTGGATCCCGATCTGCCCGCTTCCAACGAAGAAATTGCTCTCGATGACCACAACCGTGTCGGGAGTAAACTCGACCACGTCCATCGGAATGGCCATTGTCAAAAACTGGTTGGACCGGACACTCACACGATCCGTGCATCCGTAAATATATACGCCGTACGAGCCAGTCAGGAAATCACTCTCCTCGATCTCCATTTCACCTGCGCCAGTGGTATAGATGCCGCCATACAATGAGGAGCTCGTGCCTCCGAACGTACAGTGTGCGACCTCAGCACCGGTATTGCTTATATAGACTCCCCACGTTCCGTGTTGAGGAGGTGCGCCAAACTTGAAACCAGCGACAAATGACGATTCAGCGGCAACGATGGCGGCAAGCCAGTTGTTTCCCGAGAGAGGGTCAGCCAGCGCCGCGCCATACACCCATGTCGAGGTGGATCCGAGCCCTTTGTTCGCAATATCGCCGATGAGGCGCTGACCGGGTTGAAGATGAATCGGAAACTGTTCGCCGTTTGCCTCATCGTAGGTCCCCGGACGTGCGCCAACGGTCGTGTTCTCGCCTGCGACTTTCAAGGCGTGCGTGATTGTCTTGAAGGGTGCCGATGCGGTGCCGGAAGAATCGTCGTTGCCTGCCACAGCATCGACATAGTAGTCGTATGACGCGCCGGCGCCGGTACACGAGACTCCCGTGCAGGCCGAGCTGCCTGTCTGAATTGTGCATACCTGATTCCCAGGTGCGGTAGGGGTGAATCGGACCGCGAACGTGTCGGCTTCGCCCGTGCCAAGGCTATATGATGCGTCGCCGATGACGATGAAGTTGTCGCACGTTGCGGAGATGGTCCCGCTCAGTGTCTTACCGCCACTGTTGGAGATTATGAAGGTCAGGTCGACAGAGCTGCCGACCGCGACGGTGCCGAAAGGCAGTGACGCCGGCGATAAATGACACTCGGCATCGGTGGGGCCGGCCGGACTGTTGTCCTTACTGCATCCACACAGGATCGCGGCTGCCGCCAAAACGGAGCCGAATTGTAGTTTTGCCCAGTTCAAGATACACCTCCGTTATGTTCACATTTGTCGAAAATGCCACCGCCACGCGCTTGTGGCGGGAGACTGCTCTAACTGGACGGTGCCGGAAGGAGGAGAATCTTACAGGTGCGGTCGATTGTATTCGTTTTCGCATCTCCAACGAGGTAACTGGTTGTGTAGCAACGAGCGATTTGGGTTCGTTTCGTCATATTTTGTTTCGCGAAATGTCGTTTTCGCTCCCGCAAGGTGAAGTCGGGCAACAAGTAGTGAGGACGGAGCAGTGCGGTCACGGTGTGACACCATTCGTGAATGTTGATTGCTGATATAGAGTTGCGGCGAAAACAGCATGGTGTGGCGGCTCCCAATCAAGGCGGGTTTAGTTGTTCCTACAAAGGGGGCCGGCGCCGGAATCAGTATGAAAGTGGAGGGGAAAGTGAGTGGGGAGCCGTTGCGGGACGCCTTATTATAGTAACGAAAATCCACACCTGAATCGGTGCGTTACCGGTTCTCGACTACGCTCGAACCGACGCGCACAGCCGAGATTGCTTCGGCGAAGCGCCTCGCAATGACTCGCTGAAGCCTCCGGTGTCGGGTTTCTTTGTTCGTCACGCTCGGCGCGTGACTCACGTCTGAACTCGAGGGACGACGCTACCAATTCGTCAAAACCCCTACCCACTGAAGTGCATGGATGGGGTTTTGACCTACAAGCTCCCCGAATGTACCCACTTCCCACTTCCACCTACTCCCTCGTCTTCTTCTCCAGGAACTTCTGGAAGGTACTTAGCAAGTCTATTGGGACGGGGAAGATGAGAGTGCTGTTCTTTTCGGCGCTGACTTCAACCAACGTCTGAAGGAATCGCAACTGCATCGCGTTCGGCTGTGTCGCAATCACCTGCGCTGCATCGGCCAGTTTCTGTGCGGCCTGGAATTCGCCTTCGGCGTGGATGACTTTGGAGCGGCGTTCGCGTTCGGCCTCGGCCTGCTTGGCGATAGCGCGCACCATCTCCTGCGGCAGGTCGACATTCTTCACCTCAACCACCGAGACCTTGATGCCCCACGGTTCGGTCTGGTGGTCGATAATCTTCTGCAGTTCCGCGTTGATCTTCTCGCGATTGGCCAGCAGGTCATCCATCTCCACTTGTCCCAGCACCGAGCGCAAGGTGGTCTGGGCGATCTGCGAGGTGGCCTCGAAGAAATTGGCGACTGAGACAATCGCCCGGTTCGGGTCCATCACCTGGAAATAGAGGACGGCGTTCACTTTGACGGAGACGTTGTCGCGCGTGATGATGTCCTGCGGGGGAACATCGAACGTGATGACGCGCAGGTCGACGCGCACCATCTTATCAACGATCGGGATAAGAATAATAAGGCCGGGCCCTTTGGCACCGGTGAGACGGCCGAGACGGAAAATGACGCCGCGTTCGTATTCGCGGAGAATCTTTAACGTGTTGACCAGAATAATCAGGCCAAAGAGAATGATGACGGCCAGTATCGGGAATGTTGGTGTCATATGTGTAACCTCCTGTTACGAGTTCAATTTGCGAACTTTAAGGGTCAATTGATCGACCGAGATGATTTCGACTTTGGCGCCGATGTCGAGCGGCTGGTCGGATTCATATTTCCAGAGGGCGCCCTCGACATAGACGAATTGCTCGGGGTGGATCTCGCCATGTTTGCCTACCAGGGCATGCTGGCCAATGAACGGCTTGCTGCGGCTGGCGCGATAGACGAGCGTGCCGACGAGGACAAGCGTGAGGCCGAGCAGGATGCCGGTGGTGATGAGCACGGACCAGGAGACGCGGAGGGCGGGGTCGACGGTGTCCACGAGCATGAGTCCTCCGAGAATGAGCGAGACAATGCCGCCGACCGTGAGCAGGCCATGGCTCACCACTTTGATTTCGACAATAAACAAGATGATGGCGAGCAGGATGAGCAGCACACCGGCGTAGTTGATCGGCAGAGTCTGGAATGAGTAGAACGCGAGTATGAGGCAGATGGCGCCGACCACACCGGGGAGAATGGATCCGGGGTTGTACAGTTCGAGCACGATACCGAGCCCGCCAATGGAGAACAGGATAAAGGCGACATCGGGAGAGGTGATGATCTCGAGCACTTTCTGAACGAAGGAGTGCTTCATAGTTTCGACTCGCGCGCCGGCGAGCTTGAGGGTTTTCTTGCCAAACGGCGTTTCGGTTTCACGACCATCGAGCTGGCGGAGAAGATCATCGAGATTCTCCGCGCGGATATTGATGACGTTGGAGTCGAGCGCTTCTTTGTCGGTGATGGAGACGGATTCACGCACGGCGCGTTCGGCCCAGGCGGCGTTGCGGCCGCGCTTGTCGGCGGCGGCTTTGATTTGAGCGACGGCATCATTGGTGATTTTCTCGTTCATGATGGAGTCGACCTTTTGTCCTTCGCCGGAGACGGGATGGGCGGCGCCAATGTTGGTGGAGGGGGCCATGGCGGCGAAGTGCGCGGCGTAGGTCATGTAGACACCGGCGGAGCCGGCGCGTGCGCCGGAGGGAGCAATATAGATACAGACAGGTACCGGACTATTCAGGATATGCTTGCAGATGGACCAGGTCGGTTTGGTGAAACCGCCGGGAGTATCGAGCATGATGACCACCAGTTCGGCGCGAGATTCCTCGGCATCATCGAGGGCATCGGAGATGCGGGTGTCGGTGACGGCGCCGATGGCTCCCTCGATGTCCAGTTGATAGACGAGCGGCTGGAGCATGGGGGTGGTGGGCGTTACGACATGCGTGCTGTCTTCGGCAATGGCCTGCCGGATAGTGAACGAAATAACCGGGCTGAGGAGACAGAATCCGATGAGCGCCAGTACGGCTTTGTGTTTCATAGAGATACCCTCTGAAATTCAGAGTAATATGAACTTGCGGGGAGATGATGTCAAATGAAAACGGGGTGGAACCGTTGTCAAGACCCCTACCCACACTGAAACCTCTGATGGGGTCTTGACCTACAAGAACTCATCCGGCCTTCGGCCACCTTCTCCCCAAAGGGGAGAAGGATTTCTATCGAGGCGTATTCCTCTAGTGGTTCCGGCAGTTCTTGCGCGACCGAGACAGTAAATGCCCTCACTGTTATAGGTGATTTTTCTGTGTCGAGGGAGCGTGTGAACTGCCGGACGCGGAATGATTCTTGAGAATCGGTCAGGTCAAACGGGCCGGTGAGTTAATATGAGTTTTGTCGTCCTATAATGGTGTGCTGATGTATTCATGAGTGGATTCGAAGTACTGCCGGCCCGCAAGACCTGACCGAACGACACAACGCTCGTGTCGGGCGAGGACGTCCGACATCACCCCAAAACTACAAACGAAAGCCAGTCTGATGCCAGACGAGGGTGCCGTCGAGGATAGTAGCGAGCGGTGTGAGGTCGTAGAGTTTCGTTGGGGTGATTCGGGTAATGTCCTGGTCGAGTATCACGAAGTCGGCAGGATAACCGGGAAGCAGATAGCCGCGGCAGTGTTCATGGCCGGCGGCAATGGCAGGGCCGACGGTGAATCGGAAAAGCGCTTCGGAGGCGGTGAGGCGTTGCTCAGGATAGAAGATGTCACGCGAACCGGGGCGGGCGCGTCGCACGGCTGCGGCGATACCGTGAATGGGATGCAGCGGTTCGATGGGAGCGTCGGAGCCGAAGGCGAGGTCGATTCCCTTGTCGATGAGTGTGCGAATGATGTAGGCATTGGCACCGCGCTTGTCCCAGTATTTGCGAATGAGAGGAATGTCTGAGGGACAATGTGATGGCTGCATGGAGGCGATGATATTGAGTTGTTTGAGGCGCCTGATGTCCTTGCGACGAATCAACTGAAGGTGTTCGATGCGGTGGCGGGCGCTAAACGACAAACGCGGCGAATCGGCGAGGGCATCAAGCACGTTCGAAACTGCCCTGTCCCCTATCGCGTGGACGGCGCACGGCAAACCGAGGCGGGAGGCTTCTTTGGCGAGACGTTTGATCTCCGAGACAGTTGTTGTCTCAATACCATAATTGTTCTTCGAGCCGATGTACTTGTCGAAACAGAGTGCGGTCTGGCTTCCGAGGGAACCGTCGGCGAAGATTTTGATCCCGGCGATACGAAAGAATTCGGTGCCGGTACCGTAGTAAGTCTTGTTGCGCAGCAGGGTCGGTAGCAGTTTGGCAGCCGGATAATAATTGATGCGGATGCCGGTATTGCCATGCTCGGCCAGATCGGTGAAGTAGGTAAACGCTTCGGGGCCATCGAACGAATGCACACCGGTCACACCCTGCTGGTACGCGAGCTGCAACGCCATCCTGTACCGGCGATCGATCTCTTTTCGGGGTGGCTGCGGAATGCGGGCGAATACGGGCATATAAGCAGGTCCCTCGCGGAGAATACCTGAGGGGTCACCGCCAGAGAGACGTTCGATTCGTCCGCCATCAGGATCGTCAGTCGATTTAGTGATACCACAGATTTCGAGAGCGCGGCTGTTCACCCACGCGGAATGCTGGTCTTTGGAGAACAAGAAGGCGGGGCGACCGCCGGTGACGGAATCCAGCATAAAACGATCCGGCTCGATACGTTTGATAAAGCGATCCGGGGCGTAGCCATCGCCGACGATCCAGGCATCGCGAGGTTGTCCGTCGGAGAAATCACGAATTCGATTCAGGCAGGCGTCGAGACTGGCAAGGCTGTCGAGTTGAACTCGTCCCAGCGAGACGGCGAGATAATAGAAATGCGTGTGAGCATCGACCAGCCCGGGTATGACTGTCCGGCCTCTCAGGTCGAGCTTGGTGTAGGTACGGAAGTCGGGGTCTTTCTCAAGATGATTGCCGATAGCGGCAATGCGGTCTTTGTAGACCGCCAACGAATCGACACGGAGCTCCGCCGCCTGTGTGTAGATGCGGGCGTTGTACAGCAGGGTCTTAGGCCTCAAAGCGGTCTCCCTTCACGCGAGCGTCCCCCTCACGTTGTGTCAGTCGGATACGGTCAGTCTCCTCGAGGATGGGAATTGCAAATTTACGCGTGAAGCCAAAGCGGTCTTTGAGGTCGGTGACGGCGAGCTTTGGATACGCGGACAGGTGAGACTTTACGAATTGTATGATCTCAGTCCAGGTCTCGGTGAGAAAGATGAAGTCCGAGCCGCACTTGTATCCTTCGCCGCTTTCGATGATATACTTAATGGCTTGTTGATGGTTCTTCCCCAGCGCGGCGAGTGACGGCAACGTAGGCGGGGCGTACGGCTCCCTGCGCAGCGTGTTCATTATCTGATCGTGTGCCTCTTTGATGATTCCTTTGAGACTCATGCCGCGACCGGCAAGGTTGTAACGGTCGGCCAGTCTCACCAGGTCGCCCGTGGATAAGAGATACTCCACAAGAATCAGCGTGGTAACCGCGTCGCACGGCGAGAGCGGCAGCAATTGTTCCAGGGGCAGTCCCTTCAGGTGCGGCTGATCGTGCAGCACTTTCTCTATCGACATTCTGAAGCGGTTCACAACTTGCGATATGTGGTACGTCGCAAAGAGCCAGGCTCCGAACCGACCGATCTGGTTCTGTTCGAGCAGAGCCGTGACGCGAGCGCTGATCTGATTGGGCGAACAAGAGGCTTCGCGCAGCAGGTTCGTCTGCTCGACCAGGCATCGCTTGGTCAACTCAGAGAGGATGAGAGCATCGAGGACGCCACTGGTGCGACTCATAAGGTACGAGAGCGACTCGAGCTCGCGACGACGCGGGAATTGGACAAGGTGATCGAGCACCATGCCGCCGCCGAGTGTGACCATTGGTGTCGGCAGACGGAGAATAAAGCGATCAAGCACCAGCGCATACATGGGTTGGTCTGGGCGGAAGAAAAGCAATCCGCGGTCACCTGGCCGGATACCTTCGGCTTCGAATATGCGGACTTCACCTTCGGCTTCAGTCGTACCGAGCAACACTTGCACCCGCCGCCGATCCTCGAGCGGCACGGCAGCTTCCGGCAGTATATCGACGTCGAGCGCGAGCACGGGATGATCGCGGAAGAAGGTGAGGTCGGTCCGGTCCGTAATGACACCGCCACGCACCATCAATTCTTTGTCGACACCGGTAAGTGACACGGCTGTCCGCTGGCCCGGTCGTGCCAATTCTACATCGCTGCCTTCCGATTGCAACGAACGGATCTTGCCGAGCGCCATCGAAGGCCACACGGTAACCGGCTGACCGACCGAGAACGTGCCGCCCTGCAACGTGCCGGTCACGACACCGCCAATGCCGGTGCGGACAAACGAGCGATCGATGAATAGTCGCGCTTTGCGGATATCCTGTCGCGCCGGAATCTGAGCGGGTAGACCATCAAGATAGGTTTCAAGAGCATCGAATCCGTCGCCCCGATTGGCCGAAACGCAGAAGACAGGGGCATCGGCCAGAAACGAACCGGCAAGCCGGCCTTTCAGATCCTGGCGGAGCAATTCCAACCATTCGCTATCGGCGAGGTCGATCTTGTTGATAACCACAATCCCCTGTTTGACGCCGAGCAGTTTGACGATCTGAAAATGTTCCTGGCTCTGCGGCATCCAGCCGTCGTCGGCCGCGACCACCAGCATGACGACATCGATTCCTCCAGCGCCAGCGATCATATTTTTGACCAACCGCTCGTGACCGGGGACATCGACAAAGGCAAGGTGCTCTCCCGTAGCTGTCCGGCGAAACGCAAATCCGAGATCGATGGTCATGCCGCGCGCCTTTTCCTCCGGCAGCCGATCCGGGTCGGTGCCGGTCAGGCGTTTGACGATCGATGACTTGCCGTGGTCGATATGTCCGGCGGTACCGATGACGATCATGGCTTGATTGGCAGAGCGGCGAGATGAACTTTGACAGCGGCAACTATGGTCGGCAGGTCAGCCACGTCAACCGCAGCAAGATCGAGTATGAAGCGGTCGTTTTCGACGCGCCCGATGATGGGCGGGTCACCATCGCGGAAACGCTGCATGAGGTCGTCGGCGCGATAACCGGGGGCGAACACGAGCCCGACCGAGGGGATCGCCGATTCCGGGAGCGCGCCACCCCCAACGAACGATTGGGTGGCCTCAACGCTCAGTCCGGACGGAGCGCCGAGTTCCTGGAGCATCTGCCTGGCTTGTTTGTACCGTTCTGACACCGGCACCGACAGGCCGGCCCACAACTTGATATCGGCGGTTGCGGAGCTATTGAGATAAATGGTCAGAAGTCGTTCGAGAACACTGAAAACCACTTTGTCGACACGCACGGTACGGAAAATTGGGTTCTTCTTAATCCTGGCGATCAGGTCCCTCTTGCCGACAATAAGCCCCGCCTGCACCCCTCCGAGCATTTTATCGCCGGAGAAGCAGGTGAGATCGGCGCCGGCGCGAACGGACTGCTGCACGGTGGGCTCGGTGTAACCGAGAATGGGTGACGTATCGATGAATACGCCGCTTCCGAGATCGTTGACAACGGGCAGTTGGTGTTTTTCCCCCAATTCTACCAGCGCCTTGAGTGGAACCTCTTCGGTGAAACCGGCCTGGACGAAATTGCTCTTGTGCACTTTGAGAATGAGAGAAGTCGTTGAATCGATGGCCTCTTCGTAATCTTTCACGGTAGTGATGTTTGTCGTGCCGACTTCCTTCAGCCGTGCGCCGGCGCGGCGAAGAATTTCCGGTATGCGGAAGCCACCGCCGATCTGCACCAGTTCACCGCGCGAGATGAGTACTGATTTCCGGTTGGCGAGTGTATTGAGAATGACGAACAGGGCGGCGGCGCAGTTGTTGACAACAGTGGCGCTCTCCGATTCCGCCAGGGTGGCGAGATATGACTCACAGGCCACTCCGCGCGAACCACGAACACCTGACGCCAGATCGAATTCGAGGTTGCTGTACCCGACGAGGGATGCTTTCACATTATCGAACAACGACTCGGCCAGCGGTGCACGCCCAAGATTGGTATGGACCAGAATGCCGCTGGCATTGATGACACGGGTGATCTCGAGTCGCTTGAGACGGCGGAGCGCATCCAGAATTTCCGTTACCAGTGTCGAGAGCGGAACCGGCTTTCCGGAATCGGCCAGCCGTTTCTTGGCGTCGACAATCGCTTGTTTGACCGCGGCCACCGCGATCGGGCGCGGCAGTCGCGCGATGGCTTCGGCCAACTCAGCAGCCTGCATGAGTTGCTCGACCGCGGGAAAGTCGCGTGGCTGGGTGATCAATACTTCGCCCATAGTCCCGGATTGTAGACAATGTGCGCGAGCACACGTCCAACATTCGCCAGCGATTCGGCGGAGCATTTGTCCGGCGTGTCCTGGTCGGTGTGCCAATAGGCGTAATCGAAATCTATGATGACCGCGGATGGAACGCCGCCGGCGTTGAGCGACAGATGATCATCAATAACGGCATGTTTGGTCGAGTCGGCAAACGTCGTGAGCTTCAAGTCTCTGGCGGCATTCCAAATCATATCGTTGAGAGACCGGTTGAACATCTCGGTGTACCCCTCGCGGTAAATGCGCTGGTCCTTGTCTCCTACCATATCCACGACGATGGCAAACCGGTACCGACCATGAATGCCTTGCGACGCATAACTTTTTGCCCCCAAACAATAGAGATCAGTCTCCCCTTCCTTGCCCCAGTCTTCGCCGTCGAGTAACACCAGATCGATATTAGCTTCAGGCGGGCGCTGCATGAACAGCTCGGCCAATTCCATCAACACCGCGACGCCGGAAGCGCCGTCATTGGCGCCTTGTATGGGCAGATCAGACAGAGACGCATCGGAAGGGAAATCGGTGCGCGGGCGGCTGTCGTAATGAGCAGCCAACAGGATTGTCCCTGCGCCTGGTTTCGTTCCGGTCACATGAGCGACGACATTGACGAGAGGAATCGTTGAGGTCGAATACGGATCGAAAAAGCTGGAGACCTGAGAATCGACAGTCAACCCTTTGGAGCGAAAATATTCGTAATAGTAGTTGCGACAGGTGGCCGATGCGGTTGTTCCCGGAACGCGGGGGCCAAATGAAACCTGCTTCTCCAAAAAACCAAGGGCGCGCGTGCCGTCGAAATTCGGCAGCGTCACCGTACCGGTGGAACATCCGAATGCCATCATCAAACTCACTGCCAGACTGTAGGTTACCAGCCGCACGGCGACAATAACAGGTGCGCGGCAGAGACTGTCAACGGAAATGTGTCAGAATCGGATCTCGGCGAATATCTGAAGTTCGCGGACGTGGCTCTTGCGTTTAGCGTAACGGTCATTGCGGTCCTGCCAGGTTGCGGAAAGTCCCCCCTTGAGCTGCTGGCTGAAGTTGTAGCTGATCTGCGGGCTGATCGAGAAATCGGAGGAGTTGCTGTTGATCGTGAACGGCCCGCCGGCGGTGGAATTTTCCGAACGGTTGTCGCTTTTCTGCATGCGCAAGTCGATCTGCATCGTTGACGTGAACTTCATTTTGCCGAAGAGCGGTATGTTGATGCCGCTCGGCGCGCTGAAGCGATAGCCGGTGCTCATGGACAAATTCTTGTTAGTGGTTTTTGTTTCCGCTTGCAGTGAACCGTTGGCCGAACTGAAACGTTTGTCATCGCTCTTGCGGACGCTGTAGGAGGCCGACAGCGACAGCGATTTGAACACCTTGAAATTGACCGACAGCAGCGGGCTGTAGTCCTGGGAGACATTCCTGGCGGTATAGTAGCCGCCCGTCAGGTTATACTCTTCCTTGATCGACCGGTTGTAGCCGGTTTGCGGCGAAAAGACCTGGATCAGCTTGTTCAGAACGTCCTTGAGTATCGGCGGATTGGTGAAACGACCGATCCGAATAGTCAGATCGGGCCATGATGTGGTGGTGCGCCGGTATTTCGGACCCTGCGTGACCAGATCGCGCGAAGAGCTCCGACGGAAACGAAGGTCGGTGGAAATGCCGCCGACAAACGTGAAACCGGTGCCGAACTCGTAGCTCTCCCCTTGTGAAGAGGATGGCGGCCGCGAGTCACGGATCGTGGCCACATTGGGCCGGCGGTCGAATCCGAGACGGTAGGCAAGTCCCGGGCGAGTGACCATGCCCGGCAGCGAATTGGAGAACGTCCGGCTGTACTTGTAGGATATCGGCTCGATCCAGTGGGTCAGAAAACGCAGGAGAGCCAGGGGCGGGTCGTAGAATGGCCTGCCGGAGCCCTTTTTTGGTTCGGTCGTCTGCGGCGTCGTGCGGCCTCCGCCGGCACCACCACCGCCGCCGGTTTTTGTGCCGGTGTTGAATAGCACCTGGTGCTTGAAGCTGCCGCCTATGCCCCAGTTGTTCGAAAGGTCGGACTTGCGGGCGGTTGTGCCTCGGTCATACGTGTCGTTGTAGGTGCTGCCGAAAGTGAACGCGGTTCCCAGAAACGGCAGGATGGCCGGCGCGTAGTTGCTCGAAAAACTCTGAGAATACGACAGCTCCAGACCCAGTCTGAGACCGCCGACCTTCAGTCTGACGTCGTCAGGATTAGTGAGGTCGCGGCGGGTGGTGAAACTGTAATTCGCACTCAGGTTATCGAACATTTTATACGCAAGATTCATGCGGCCGTCGAGGGTACGGGTGCGTGATGACGTACGACGGGCGTTAATATCATCGTTGAGCGAGAGGGTACGATTGAATGTTCCGGACCATTGCCACTGGTATGGATACAGCCCCAGCCGCGATTTGGCCGTCTTCTTGAGGAACGGGATCGGCTTGGTCCAGAAGAAAATCGGCAAGGTGGGGGGCTTGGTCCAGCCCATGTTGTAATCGGCGCGGATATTGTAGCTCTCGCCGAAACTGTACGGACTTTGCGGCGTGCGGTTGACGCTCCGGCTGTAGGAGAAGCCGGCGGTCTGACGGTTCAGAAGGAGCGCAAAGAGCGGATTGCGTCCTTTGAGACTGAACGATTCCGAGACGTTGACGGAGCGGCTTTCGCTCTCAGTCTTTTCCAGTTTGCGTACTTCGGGGGCGAGCACGATGTCGGAGGCGGTGCGTAGAAGCGGCAGCTTGGTGCTCTTGGAGGAGGAGTAGCCAATCGGGATTCGGGCGTTCCACGAGCGCGGCAGAAACTTGTCGAAATTCAGGGAGACCGAATAGCTGTAGTTCTTGTCGGAATTGCCGCTGCCGAGGTTGTCGTTGGAACCGCCGCGTGTGGCCGCTGAAACGCCCCGGAAGAACGGGTCGCGCGAGTCGAACTGGAAGCTGTAGGTAAGCAGATCCCCCATATTCCCCTGGAGTTCGATTCGACCGGCGGTACCGACATCGCGACGGACATCGGTGACTCGCATCTCATCGAGCCAGACCTGCCCCTCAATCGGCTGTGCACTTTCGTTGATGAGCCCAGCGGTGAAATAGGCGACTTCGTTGAGACTCGGTCTCCCCTTGACACGATAGTGACCGGCAGTGGTATCGACGGGCGCATTCACGGTCGTCTTGCCGCGCTGGGCCGCGTCCTTGAGAGCCGTGATATCGTTGAATTTGATATCGACTTCGTTGGCGGCATCCCACCCCGGCCGAATATACGTACGGTATTCGTAGAAATTGAGACTGTCACGGCCCAGACGGTAGAAGAAGAAGAGTGAATCGGCGACATTGTCGACATCGCCATGCACGTACATCTTGATCCGGCTGTAGCCGGTATACTTGTCCGTCTGTATAAGTTTCTTGTAGGCCAGGCAGGTGTCCTTTGGATACAGCTTGGTGTAGACGAGGGCCAGACCGCGCTGCGGCTCCTCCACGTTGGTGCTTGGGTCGGTGTACGCGGAGACGCCCGGCGGCGGCGTAAAGGTTCTGTCCTCGGTGCTGACCGAGGCCACGTAAAAGCGGGAGGCGCCGCGAGTCAGCGTATCGGCCGCCGGCACGCCCAGCAGAAGCGAATCTCGCCAGCTTGACTGAACAAAATACCACGCGGCGACATCGACTGTGTCATACATGGTGTCCGAAGAGAAGCGGGGGGGCGTTTCCAGCCAGACGCGGACGTGGGTGATGTTCGCCCATTGCGGGTTGGAGCCAACGACAGTGTCGAGCACCGATTGTTCGAGAATGGGAATACGATACGTGCGCCATCCATTCAACTCGGAGCCGCGGACCAAAAACGAATCCTCTGAGAGGTCGACCTTGTACGAGAAATAGTTATTGATGGTATTGGCACTTGAGCTGAGTTTCTCCTGATCCGGACGACTTAGGACGGCCACATCGCGCGAGTTTCCCTCCGTACCGTTCAGCCAATCGTAAAATATCGGCGAATTAGAGTTCTTGAGGGAGTCCTGGAAGGCCGGATTGCCGCATCGTGACGGGGGTACTGGACATTGCCCATCCCCCTGAAAATACCAATCGTCATTGGATGGGTCGGGGTTGGTCGCGGCATCATAACCCGGCTCGGCAGCATCAGGAAGGCCATCGAGCCCGAGGTCCTGCCCGTCATCGACCGACCCGTTGCCATCCGGGTCCTCTGTTCCATCCACCAGTCCATTTCCGTTGACATCTTCGTTTATCTGGCCGAAATCGAAATGGAGTCTCCCGCGGTCACCACGCAGACGCACTTCGAACAATTGGACGCGGTCGGCATCAACACGGGAGCCGAAATTCGCCATAACACCGCCCCAGGAGCGAAGACCGGTAGTATCGGGCCGGAGGATAAAGCGGAGGAAATTGATGGTCCCTTCGCCCTGTTTGCTTTCGCGCGAGTAGACGCTGTCCACGCGAATACCGCCGAGAGGATTATGCCACAGGAGCTTCACTTTTTTGGTAGAGTCCGGCTGAAATGCAGGAACATAGTCCGGCGTAAGCTGGACAGGCCGCGACGAAGCACTCCAGGCCAGGCGCAGCATACCGAGACTTAGCTGATCGACGGCCGATTCAAAGTCGTCCACATAGGCGACGCCGTTGATATTCGGGTTGGGGCGGGACTGGGCGACCTCACCGGAGATGCTCAGGCTCGACGGTGCATCGGTGCTGACGAGCGGAAGCGCATCGGCAACTTTAGTCATGAAGCTGGTATTGACGCGGAAGCGGCCGTCGAAATCGAGCACCATCATCTGCGCGGTTTCCTGGCCTACCCGAGGTTTGCGCTCCTGCGCCTTGTCGGACTTGTAAAGTATCGTGGAACCAAACCGAAGATCCTGGCTCCATTCGTACTCCAGGCGCATCCCAAGCAGGGTCTTCTTCTGGAGGGCCAGAAACGGCGCATATTCGAATTCGATGTTCAGGTTGGCGTTGGGGTCATCAATGGCCAGCTGGTCAAGCAGCGTCACCTGGCCGAAATTGTAATCGATCCGATAGCCGACATCGCGGGCCAGCAAGCGACCGTTGAGGGTGACCCGTTCTGAACCCTCGATAATATTAGCGCGATTGAGGCGGACAATGGAACTCCGGGCGCGGGCCGTGATCTGAATATAGTATTCGCTCGCTCCGGCCCGCTCGTTGGAAGAGAAATAGTCGTAGATTTTTGGGACGCGAAGCGCCAGCGGAACTGACTCCAGGGCTGTCCCCGTCCCGTACGTAGTGTCGGAGTCGAACGGCCTCCGGTTGGGGAAGATGATCAATCCCCAATCCGGCTCATAGACTTCTCGACGGTCGTCCATTTTGTTGTCGGGTGATTTGATCTGACCCGCGTACTGGTCCAGGCCAAGTATTCGCAGATAGTAGCCCTGCGACTGTCCGCTCAACTCCTGATAGTCAAGACTCGAGGTTGTACCTTCCAGTCCGGACTTCCCCTTGAATACCTTGATGCCGAGGTCCTCGACAGAGGTCACCTTGGGGACCAGATAGACGTTTCGCCATTGGAGATTCCAGGTTGGGTGGAACGGACTGTAGGACGCATGGCCGGAGCGCAGCATTTTCAGGCGAAGCGCCGTCGAATCCGTTAGTGCATTGACGCCGACTTGAATCACTTTCTGTGAATCGGCACTGTAGTACCGCATGTAGATACCGAGGGTGCGATTAGGTGAACGCGCGGAGTTGAACACGATATAGTGCAGCCTGGCAGTGTCGCTTCGGGTCGTGTACTCGGTGTAGGGCACCAGATTGACTTTCACACTTTCGGCAAAGGCGGAGTCGCGGCTGGGATTGTTCGGATCAATGGAAAACTTGGCCCAACCGTCACTTGGACTATTGAGCTGGATCACTTCCTCATACACCACTACTTCGATGATGGAATCGTTCGGTCCCATCTCGCCCGGGTAGGCCAGGTCAAAAATGCGTCCTTCGGCGAACTGGTAATCGCGGATATATTGCGCCGTCTGCTCGCCCGACCCGGTGATTGAAGCCCGCTCGGATGACCCTTTTTCCTGCGACATGATGCCGGTGACCTTGAGGTGCCCCACCTGGGCTGCCGCCTTGAAGCCGAACAGCCCCTGAATACGGCTGGAGTAACCGACAAACCGCGTGTTGGGCAGATCGAGAGTGGTATTGCCGGCTTCGACCGCCTTGAGGACATCATCCTCATCCCCCTTGTAGCGGATCATCAGCCGGTTGGCCAGCGGGATATCGGTCTGGCTATCCTCGGATACCCTGACACTGATCTTGGTACCGATCGTCCCCTCGATGCTGAATTGATACACCTGCTGCATGTTGAGTGCTGGGAATTTACTCGGGCGGATCAGATCGGAGCTGGCGCCATCGGTCCACTGCGACCTTCCGGCAAAGGTAATGCGCCGATAGCCGGAGACCTTGAGATTGCCGCCCCCTTCACCGAAGACCCGATCCAATCGTTTGGGAAGAGCGACGCCGATGTTGATGCCGGCGCGCTGCGACTGCTTTTTGCTGTCGAAGCGATTCTTGCGGATAGCATCGAGCATCCCCTGATTCTGCGCTCTGTCGACTCGGAATGCCAGGAACTGATCGGCATCGACCGCCACCGGGATGAGGGATTTCCCCTTTTGATAATCGGTGTTGAACACGAGGGTGTGGGTTTCGAAATCGCTCCTCCGGAGCTGCGGATTGTAACTCAGGGTCTGAGAAAGGACGGCGTGCGTGCGCGGATACAGCGCCGCAGAAAACTGGTACGGAATTTCGTTGAAACGGGAAACGACACTGTCCTGGGTATCAAGGGCAGCCTGAAAACCAATGCCGGCGGCACGTACCTCAGGTGAGAGTGCCCCCAACATGGCGCTGAAGATAAGAATTGAAAAGGCTACGACAGCCCGAAATCGCACTGGTATCTCACGTGCTCAGTTCATTCAGTTCTTTAGAAAGGGATCGATACGCTTTCCTCCTGTCGTTTAGAACTTGCCGATCTGCTGGACTTCTTCTTCCAGCACGATACCAAACCGGTCTTTGACCCGCTGTTTCATTATATCGGCCAATTGGCGAATCTCTTTCGAGGTTGCATGGCCGTCGTTGACGATGATATTGGCGTGCTTCTCATACACTCTGGCGCCACCGACTTTCAACCCCTTCACACCGGCCTCATCAAGCAGACGCCCGGCGGGCAGCTTCCCGTATTTTTCTTTGGCATCGGGAATATTCTTGAAGAAACAACCGGCTGTGAGTGACGATGGATGTTTGGTTTCGCGCTGGGCCAGGATATCATCAACTTTCTTCTTGATCTGCCCCCGTTCCCCTTTGGTCAGCCGGATGCGGGTATCGACAACCACCTCGTGGCTTGTTTTGAGATAGGAGTCGCGGTAGCCAAAACGACAGTACTCAGGCGGGGCACTCTTCACTTTGCCGTCGCGCGTCACGATCGTGACGCCGGTAACGACCGAGCCGATCTCCACACCAAATGCTCCCGCGTTGCCGTAGACGGCGCCACCTACCGTTCCCCAGATACCGGCCAGAAACTCGATGCCGGTAAGTGCATGTTCAGTGGCAAAGTTGACCAAGTCCATAAGGTCCTCACCGGCCCCCACTTTGATCTCACAATCGCCGGAAAGAGCGATCCCCCTGACATCAACCTTGATAATAAGCCCGTCGAATCCGTCGTCGGAGATAAGGAGGTTGCTGCCGCCGCCAATAACAAAACACGGGATGCCAAGACGTGTAGCCTCGGTTATACCACGGGTGATCTCTGCTGCCGATTCGGCCGCGAGGAAATAGCGAGCCGGTCCGCCGGTATTGTAGCTGGTCAATGGGGCCATGTCTTTGGCAAACTCCAAGTTGGGTCCAAAAGCAGCCAGCAAAGTGGCAATGGGGAGAGCGGGCGCGGCGGTTCCTCTTTCGACCATGATGTTGCCTTTCAATATAGGGCCGATTTCTCCCGAATCAAGCCAAAATCATCACTTACGGCGGCTCAGGGCGCTATTCCCCAGCAGTATTATACACCCGTCTGTGTACGTTCGACTTTCGCCGTGCAGAACTCCACTACTGCTCCTTATCGGTCCGGTTCCGATCCGGCTCCAGTCTGGGGAGCGCCCGACGAATCCTGACCTGCCGTGTCATGATCCGATTTTTGGTCTTTCTTCTGCTCGTCAACGAAGTTCATGCGCAATTCGAACAGGACATGGTCGAGAAGCTTCTTCTCATCGGGGGTCAGATTCCCCTGCGTTTTCCGTCCGATCATCTCCAGTATATCGATCGTCCCTTTGGCCATGACCATGTCACGGTTGATCTGGCCATCGAGCGGCGAGGCGACTTTTCCCAACTGCTGGACGGCTGCCGCCTGTAATGACAGGACGAGTTGGTAGAACGGCATATCAAACTGGTCATCACTCATCGATAGCTCCTAAGACTTATTGAAAGAGGTGCCATGCTACAAAATATCTAAAACATCTTCATTGCGTGTCGCATCGAGCGGAGTCGAGATGCATTGTCTTTCAAATAGTTAGCATCATCCAGTGTGAAACCGTGTCTCGACTGCGCTCGACACGACACACATGGGCAGGGATTTTCAACACTCTCCTAACGGCGGGTACTGCGCCCTTGTTTTGTCCGGTAGTTCATCCGCCCCCAAGCGCGATATCGCGACGGGAAGCAGATTCGTTGAGATATGAAAACAGTGCGCGGTAGGGTGTGTCAAGGCTCTGTTGGTCGCGAAACAGCCGCTCAAGCAGGGCACGGGCGGATTCAAGCAGATCACGGTCAGGCCCCAGATGAGCCGCGCGGAGTTCAGGGAGACCCGATTGGCGGAGCCCGAATATCTCGCCGGGACCGCGCAGTTCGAGATCGGCCTCGGCAATAGCGAAACCATCGGAATTGGTTACGAAGTACTCGAGGCGCTGGCGGGCCAGGTCAGAGATTGGCTGGCCGGCGAGGGCAACCACGGTGGCCTGTTTTTCCCCGCGGCCGACCCGCCCGCGAAGTTGATGCAGTTGTGCCAGACCAAACCGCTCAGCGTGCTCGATGATAAGGATAGTCGCGTTCGGGTTATCCAGACCAACCTCAATGACCGTGGTGGCAAACAGGGCTTGGATCTCCCCTTCGCGGAATTGGCGGAGAATTTCGTCACGCTCTTTCGGTTTGACACGTCCGTGAACCATGGCGGTGCGGTAGTTGCGAAAGGTGCCGTTCGAGAGTTCCTCGAATGAATCCTCAACATTGAGCAGCTCGGTCTGCTCTGACTTTTCGATGAGCGGGTAGATGATGTATGCCTGACCCCCCTTGTCGAGTTCCCCTTTGACGAACTCATGGACTTTGTCACGGGCATCAGCGGCGCGCCAGGCGGTGCGAATCGGTTTGCGTCCGGGCGGTAGCTCGTTGATGGTGGAAATATCGAGGTCGCCGTAAAGCGTCAGTGCCAGCGTGCGCGGGATCGGTGTGGCGGTCATGACCAGAAGGTCTGGCGTGTCCCCTTTGGCGTACAGCTTGCCGCGCTGTTCGACTCCGAACCGGTGTTGTTCATCGATAATGACAAGGCCAAGGCGAGGGAAGGTTACATAGTCATAGATCAAGGCGTGGGTGCCGAACAACAGGTCGATCTCACCGTCAGCGCAATGCTGGGCGGTCCGTTTCTTCTGGACACTGGTCAGACTCGAAGTGATAAGCGCCGAGCGGACCCCGATTTCGGCAAGCGGTTTCTGCCAATTGCGGAAATGCTGTTCGGCGAGGATTTCGGTGGGAGCCATAAAGGCGCACTGCATGTTGTTCTCGGCGACATAAATGGCGGCAGTCACCGCGACGACAGTCTTGCCGCAGCCGACATCTCCCTGAAGCAGACGGGACATGGGGTGCTGGCGTTGAAGATCGGCGAATATCTCTCGCACGACCTTTTTCTGCTCGTTGGTGAGCGGGAACTGAAGGTCCGCCTTGAACGCTTTGAGCTTCTCCCCCGGCTCGGCGTAAGTGTGCTTCTTGACCGTTATCTCCTTTTTCCCCTTGTTGCGATATACGAAGAACTGGAGTTCAAGAAGCTCGTCGAATGCCAGACGCCGACGGGCCAGCTCGATTTGGTCGCGATTCTCCGGGTAGTGGATTCGCGCAATAGCATCGTGCAGCGGCATGAGATTGACGCGTGTGCGTTCAGGCACTGGGAGCGGATCGGACACTCGTTCGTCGAGGTTCTCGAAGATAAACGTGGTCGCCTGGCGCATCCCTTTGCTGTTCAGGCCGACACTGGTGAGCTCCGAGGTTTGCGGATAGACCGGGATGATCCGTCCAGCGTGAATCATTTTGTCGGTGTTGTCTTCGAGGCGCTCGAGATCCGGGTGGACGATCTGCAGGCCCATGAAATAATTGACCACGCCAGTGGCAGCAAACAGTTGACCCTTCTTAAAGTAGCGCTGCCAGTACTGGATGCCGGCAAACCAGATGAGGGCGATGCCGCCGGTGTCGTCTTGTAGTATTACCTCGTATCGTTTCCGTTTGCCGTGCAACAAGCCGTGCGCTTTGACTTCGCCGATGATGGTAACGGTCTGGCCGACCTGCAGACTGGCGATGGTGGTGACGTTGGTGCGGTCGAGATAGTGGCGCGGGAAATAATGCAGCAGGTCGTTGACGGTGACCAGGCCGTGTTTGGCGAGCACATCACCGCGACGAGGTCCGACCCCTTTGACGTACTGCAGCGGCGAATCGAGACGGAGGTTTGGCATGGGGTAAGTAAGGTCGGTTTGAGAGGTGGGGTCAATTACTTTTGGATTGCTGTGGATGTCAAGACCCTGACCAGCGGATCTCCTCCCCTGGGGTCTTGACCTACATGGACAGAGATCGTTATGTTGCACCCGGAAGCGGATGCCGTCTGGTGGCGGTCCCGGCCTTCAAAGCCGTGCGGGGGGCAATAGCATTGTCCCTGGTGGGTTCGATTCCTACCCCTTCCGCCAGTATCGTCGATACTATTACCGCTCCGCGTCTAAAGACGATGGTGTCAATCCGATGGATTCGATTGCAGAGCGTTTGCCACACGCGCAATCATTGTCAAGACCCCTACCTCCGTTAGTACCTCTGGCGGGGTCTTGACCTACAAGAAGCTCTCAGATCGTCAGCCGAATACCATTCGCTGGTTTTCAATCTGCATCGGATTGCCGATTTGGTGGCAAATAATCTGTACAATTGTCCCAAGCGGACTCTCGGCAATTCATTGCCATTCAGCAAGTTGTGGTGTCTGCTCGGAATTACTGGAGCCCGGCCCGGCACTTGCACTTAGAGGCAACAGAAGAATACCGCATACTCAGATGGAGACTGCCATGAAAAAAGCTCTGCTTGCCGGAATCGTCATCATGATCCCGTCCATGATCCTTCTCTCAGGGGGATGCGATAAAGAGAAGATCGTCAACTCCAAGGAATATATCCACGACATCGAGTATATCCAGCTTCCACCGGACACTGTCCTGTTCATCGACACTGTTTACAACAACGATTCGGTGATCATCACCCGCACCGACACGATACGCATACATGACACGGTGCGGACAACGGTGTACGTCTATGATACGATTACCACCGTACATAATTTCTACGACACGGTCGTGGTTCATGACACGGTCGTACGTACTCTTTACGCCCCGAATTCTCCCCATGCCGTGGCGGCCATGGAATACCAGACCGACCCGCTGGTACTTGATTTCATTCTGCAGCAGTTTGGAATGACCGATGGATGGGTGTACTATTTGTCGCCATCGCAGATGGAAATCGTCCAAGTCTCGACGAATGTGTACGACATTTACGCCTATGTCGACTACTGGGCGGCCGATTTTTCAGGCTATTACCCGCTAGAGGTGTACTGGCGACTGACCTATACCAGCGGCGACCCGGCCAATCCAAACAACTGGCAGATGACCGACCCACCAGCGGCGGTAGCAGGTCACAAACCCGGTATTGCAGCGTCAAGCAAAGCAGCACCGGCCCAGCTTCTGAACCGATGAATTTTTGCCCAAAAGGGTAGTGTCAGGCCCCCGATCCAAGATTACGTTCCGGATGGGGGCTTGACCTACGCCATAACGGCCCTTCTCAAAAAAAAGTCTTGACATAGAGTCAACAGGTCAATAAACTCGGTCTCTCAGAGACAATAATAATCGCAACTGTCCAACGCAGGAGAGGCGCGCCCGAGAGCGCGACGATCTGCCCGGGAGGCAACTGTGTCGGAAACGACCAACATATCCGTGCGCCGGAAATCCACCCGGTCCGACAATTCCCAGCATCGTCGAGGCAGTCATGCCGCGTAGCCGCGTTTCCTCCCTGTTTCATTGCGTAAACAAGACCGGCCGCACCGGCTTCCCGGACGGCCTTTTTTCAAACTATTATAAGGAGGTTTCCAATGCGGCATCTGGCAGTCACCCGAGGTGAATACACGGAAATAACCACGCTTCGGTCCCGGCTCCTGAGAAGGGCCCGTCAGTGGTTCGACGGCAACGCGTTCATGGAAGTGAATGTCCCCCACATTACCGGCGCTACAGGCTCCTGTGAGTGGTTCCCGAACGCCATGCCGGTAACCATGTACAACGAGACGGGGAACGAAACCGCCATGTTTCTCCGGCAGACCGGCCAACTGTATCTGGAAGCATTTACGGTCGCGCACAACCGCGTGTACACGATTGGGCCATCGTTCCGCCAGGAACGAAAAGTCACCAACCGTCACTTGTGCGAGTTTACGCTTATCGAGTTCGAGGGACGGGATTTCGAGCTCGATGGCCTGATGAACCTGATCGAATCGCTCCTGAAATCGATGTACAAAGAAGCGAAGGAGATGGTGACCAGTCCACTTCTCGACAAATACACCGGCCTTCCGTTCAACCGCATCAAGTATGCCGATGCGATCACGCTGCTTCAGCAAAACGGATTCGAGATCGAGCAGGGGGATGATCTTGGGAGCGCCGAGGAACAGGCGCTCTGCCGCATTCTTGATGGTATGCCGACGTTTGTGACGCACTATCCCTCGAATCCGAAGCCGAAAGAAGGGGGCGTTATCAAGTTCTTCTCAATGAAGCGAGAAGATGGCGAGACTCTTTGCTGTGATCTGCTTTTGCCGTTTGTCGGCGAATCAGTGGGTGGAGCCGTACGCGAGGGGTCATCGGCGAAGTGCAAGACGCAGTTCGAGGAATCGTACATGTACGACCATCTGGTCGAGCGCGGAGTAGATCCGAAGCAGTTCGACTGGTATTTCGAAGTGCTATCGCAGGGAAACGGCCACGGGCAGTCCTCGGGGTGCGGGATCGGGTTCGAGAGAGTGGTGCAGTCGGTGCTCGCGGCACAGCAGGAAGTAACGAGTATCAAGCTGGCGGTGGAGCTGCCGCGGTCGCCGGAATATCTGGTACCCTAAACGGTGCATGGGAATGCGTCAGGTCACACGCTCCGAAGTGGGGCGCAGGACCTGACGCAACGGGGGAATGTAATGCAACTGACAAAATGCTCGAGCTGAGTCATTGCGAGACGACGCGTTTCGCGGCGGCGAAGCAATCTCGGAAATGGACCCCTGGCCTCATATCGAGATTGCTTCGGCGAAGCGCCTCGCAATGACTTGAAGAGAGGTTTTTGGCCACGGGAAACCGCTGCATGCGATCAGACAGACGCCACCGGCATC
>JBFMDV010000027.1 GCA_040753875.1 Candidatus Zixiibacteriota bacterium
GATGGTGACGAAGGTTCTGGAGGGTGTGAAGTTCACAGACGGGATTGAGGACAGGAACACGAAAAACAATCAGATCGAAAAGCACGCTGCTTGAAAATCAAATTTACACAACTCTTGACATGAGCTCTTATCCGAATACTTATATGGCACTGCGGATTACGTAACATTTGACAGATTCTATACTGCCTCCTTTGCTGGCGCTAATGTGGCGGCGGCTGTAGCACCGACGCCGTTTGGGAAGACAAGTGCATTGAAAGGAACGCTTCAGTTAACAAGCAGGGCCCGTAGCGTCGATCGCGTCCTGAAGTTAGCGCCGAGGTGGCTGGGAAAGGGTTATACCGAGATCAGTCCGGGTGTGTACAGATCCGCAAGCGGACTGAGAGGATTTCGGATGACGAGTTCTGATTTGCTTGGAAGAGGTCTAGGCGGAGTTTCGCATGTGCATTTTGAGACCTATTTGACAGCAGGGGCAAGGTATGCCTACAAGAATTTCCATGTGGCCATCTACTGAGGTGGTACGATGAGTACCCGCCATGTTGCGAACGTGCCAATTGACTTCCAGAAGGATGGGATAGCCCAATTGCTCATGGAAGTGATGGAGGCGACTGACAAGGACCGAGGCGCTTTCTTGTATTACCTTCTTGCTGATGGTGGCACCAACGGCTTTGACGATTGGTTTCCCGACAGACAAACGCTTGAGGAAGTGGCCCTCGAATTATACGGGGTAGACCCCAAGTCTTGGAAAGAGTTTAGAGGGCCGTTTCCTGGCTATACCGGAGGGAGGAATCGATAGTGCCCAATCACCGCGCCCATTCGTCGCGAGGATTGAGAGGAATCCAACGAGCATAGGCGATGTAGCGCTTGCTATCACACCCACACCGTTTGGAAAGGCCGGAGCTGCAAAGGGGCTGATGACGCCAGCGAAATTCTTTGGGGCTAAGACATTTGCTGAAATGAAATCACTTCTAAATGCCAAGTATGGTGCTGCTGTCTTTGAAAATAACAGATTCGCGAACTTTGTTACACCTCGTGGGCGTGTATTTCATTTACATATGGATCAATTTCATGCGCCTCACATTACGTCCTATATGAAAGGATTCAGCGAAAACGCGAAGACATACTTTCTTGCATATTGAGGTTCAAATGAAGAAAATGAGAGTCCTCATCAAGGGCGCTAATGCCGACCTGAATTACTTGATTGAACAGATAGAGCTTGCGCGTTCACTCAGTTGGAAGGAAACTAATGAGATAGCGTACTATCATCATTGTATGATCTGTGGCTACACGTTCAACCCAAACGACACATCACAGAAATACCACGCAGGTTCTTCGAGCTCACGGGCTTGGCTCGATCCAGACTGTTACCAACGGTTTATCGTTGCAGATGGGATTCCGGATTTACTGGATAAAGCTTTTGAAGTAGACGAAGAATCGACAATGTAGTCAAAATCGCAGCCTTGAGCGAGTAAGTGAGTGGTAGCCCGTAGCACATCTGCAATGATGTTTGTCAAGGGCTGTGGTAAGCGTGGCATTCCTTATGACAACGGTGTCCTCCTTGCCACTTTCGACCAAAGGGACAGCGTGAAAAAGCTCTGCACATCACGAGGCGATTCCGTGTCGTGACATATGATCATGGTCATCGGTGGGAAGACAACATTCTCCTCCGCAACCGCATCGGTGTGATAGCAGACCATCGCTACTGTGGCAATGAGACGATACAACCATATCAGATTCCCTGTTCGTACGAGCGAAAGTATAATGCGTAATCGTGTATCCATCACGGGATTGAGTGCCACCTGCTTCATTTCTCCTTTCGAGCTGTGGATCCATATAAGAGGACCAGGTATGCACAAGTCTAAACCTCTGGCGAGTGAATTTCACTTGTGATTGCTACCTCATATCAAGTCAATCGGACACAGTAGCTCTTGGCGAGTGCCCAGTCAGTGAGCTTAGTGATTACCACCATCACGACAACCAACAGACAAGGCGACTAGCGAACTCCAATAGGGCAACAATCGGCAGTCCCATTAACAGGTACCGACCACCTTTAACCCGAGGGAAGAACCGCTCGTACTCGTGTGACCCTGGGATCAGATTGCCACGGAGGAAAGACGGCCAGAAGATCCTCTGTGCGTCAACCGCAGCCGACAAACCCATAACTCCTAAGGTGACCATCCACAATATAACTACTCCATACTGTATCTTCTGACTGCACATATACACTCCGAAAACATCCCTCAATCCGACACAACGAATAAGAACGTATAGGGTCGGAATATACATGCCCAAGATGATCTTGCTGCGTAGCGCCCTGAGTTCGAGGATTCTTTTAGTCACCCGAGTCTCACCAAGAAAACCACTCAAAGTAGAAGTCGAAACCGAAGCTAATCGATGGCGCGCCAATACTAAATCCTGCTCCACCTCCGCCGCCAAAATCACCGTAACCTCCAACGCCGGAGACTATTCCTGTTGCCTGAAAGTCCAATATGACGCCAGCATCCTGGTCTGGGTTATAGTCTATAACAGACCCAACAGTCACTACTGGACTTGGCGCTCCGACACCGAACCCTAAGCCAAGATGCGCGACTACTTGATCGTCCTTTTGGTCTGAATGAGTCCAAGTCCCTCCAATGCTAAGACCGATACCGGCTACCCCCGGTGCTGGCCAAATCGGGATGACGACGCTCACGTCGATAAAGCCCTCCTTGGGAGAACTCTTCGCGGGAGGTTCGCTGCCGGGCGGTCCGAACCAGATTGGGTCTTCTTTGTGTTCCCATCGTCTGTTTCCGTCTATCGTAGTGACCGTGGGTGTACGCCAACGGCCCATCCCAATCATCGGATCATTGCCATCGTTCACGCCAATATCATGTATCCAATCGGAGTGGTCTTGGTTTGAGTAAGACATGCCGGTAGGATCGCGTTTCCATGGGTTCACCCACTTAAAATCACTCTGTCCGGGTCGCCTCGTTCCAGTATTTGTGCTCGTCCAAACGAAGTTCCTTCCCTCACCGCGACAATTCTGGTCATAGTAGTCCTGCTGGTTCTGTGCCTCAATCGCGGCATTCTCAGCCTTATTGAACTCGCGCCAATAGGCTCGAATCTCCTCTTCCGTCGGTGGTGGCGGAATCGGGTAGGCCGTTGTAAGACCAGACGGATCATAGAGCATCACCGGATTCCCCTCAGCGTAGCTGTACGGCGAGGCTCCTGCCGGAATAGGGTCAGGAGCCAGGAACCGTCCCAGTTCTTTCCCGTAATACCGCGGGCCAAAGTCCAACTGTGCCGTCTTGTCCAACTCTTTCCCTATAAACTGCCGATAGGTTCGGTTCGCTCCTGATATCGAGTAAAACCCACCATACGGGTAGTACTCCCACATTGCACAGGCCGGTACCCCGGTTCCCCTGACCACTCCATGCACCGAGCCGAGATAGTCCGTTACCAGGACGTTCAATGAATCCAGCGCCAGCGTGTAGTCCCGCCGCGCCAATAGTCGACCGAGACCATAGATGTTCACCTGGCTCACGGAAATCGGGTTGTCCAACTCCAGCACCACCTGCCCGCCGGACCAGATGTAATATCGCACTTCTTCGCGGTTCTGCCAATACCCGCCACCGCCGGGGCCGCTGAGACCTTCCACTTGGCTCCCACTAATCGCAAGCGCCGATTCGCCCCCCGGTAACAACCCTTCAGTCCCGCCACCACCCGTATCCGGAGGAATGTACACCTGATACCGGTAAATCTGCTTTACTTTTTCGCCGCTCGAATTCAAACTGTGCCGTCAGCCGTCTCTGGCTGACGGCTGCCTCAAGCACGACTGAAGTCGGGCAGAGACGCCCGACTTCACCGCCGCTTCGCGCGGCTACACCGTATACCCCGTATCCCACAGCGAGCTGTGGGGCACCCGTCCGAATTACACCGTGTACAACTCCGTGATCTCGTTGTTGTCGGAGGCGTTGTAGACTTTGAACAGTTCCTGCGACAACGTCGTGTCGCGGATCAGGTTGATCCGGAACTTGTTCGCTTTCATCACTCGGTCGATATGATTCGTCCCGTTCTCAGTCAGAAACGAGCCGAGATTCGGGTTCACGATCAAATGGAACTTGTCGAACTTCTTCGCTGCCCGCGCCCGCAAAAACCACCGCTCGATCTTGGTCGCCATGTTCTCCTTGGACATGATTCGCCCCGCTCCGGCACAGTGCGGACACGGTTCGGACAGCGTATGCATGTGCGAGGGGCGCACCCGCTCACGGGTCATCTCGATCAGCCCAAAGTCGGTCACCGGATTGATCGCCCGCTTGGCGCGGTCATGACGAAACGCGTTACGGAACTCATCGTATAGCCGACGGCGGTTCTCGCGGCTGTACATGTCGATGAAGTCGCAGATAATCAGCCCGCCGATATCGCGGAGCCGAATCTGCCGCGCGATCTCGCGCGCCGCCACGATGTTTGTCTCGAAAATCGTATGCTCCTGGTCGCGGCTCCCTACGAAGCGGCCAGTGTTGACATCGATAGTAACCATCGCTTCGGTCTGATCAATGATGATATAGGCGCCCTTCTTGATCCAGACTTTCCGTGACAGCATCTTTTCGATCTCCGGCTCCAGTTGATGCTGGTCGAACAACGGCGCGGTCCCCTTGTACAGGTGAATCCGGTCTTTGAGGTGCGGCGTCACCTGGCGCGCGAAGGCGATGATCTTCTTGTATGCCTCGCGGTCATCGATGAGAACGCGCTGGACGTCGTCGGTGAACACATCGCGGATCAACGAAGTCACCATCTCGGCCTCTTTGTGGATAAGCGCCGGGGCGGGCATGGTGTCCGCTTTCCGTTTCAGTTTCGCCCAGAGCTTGAGCAGACGCTTGATATCCGCCTTGAAATCATCTTCCTGCTTCCCCTCCGCTTCGGTGCGGATAATCAGCCCGAACCCCTCCGGCCGGAGCGGCGCGACGATCTTCTTGAGCCGTTTCTTCTCCCCCCAATCGGTGATTCGCTTGGATACATGCACATGGTCGTCATCGGGGACAATCACGAGATACCGCCCGGGAATCGAAATCTCCGAGGCGACGCGCGGTCCCTTGGTGGAGATTGGCTCTTTGATCACCTGAACCAGAATCTCCTGATTCCGTTTCAGAACGGTCTCGATCCCTTGACGGCGGGTCTTGCGCACGATCTCGGCCGGTGCTTCTTCTTCGACATCTTCGGAGTCGAACCGTCGGCTGTAATCCTTGCCGATATCGGAGGAGTGCAGATAGGCTGCTTTCTCCGTTCCGATTTCGACAAACGCCGCCTGCATACCGGGCAGGACCGTCTTGATTTTTGCTTTGTAGATGTCCCCCACCATGCGTTCGGTGTCGGGACGTTCCACCTGCAGCTCGACCAGCTTGTCATCCTCGAGGATGGCAAGACGGGTTTCGTACTCGGTGGAATTGATAAGAATTTCTTTTTTCACAAATGCTCCCGAGCCTGGGTCACAGGCTCTCCCAGAACTTCCCCCGGTTGAAGTCTGAATCCGTTGATAAATGACACGCCGTCCATCTCCCCTTTACCTTCCGGCACCACTCTGGTCAGCTCGACAGCCGAATGGCTGCACTGCACCAGGAGTCGTTTGCGTTCGGCCAGTACGGTCCCGGGACGCGTGTCTGAATTTGTTGCGATGTCGGCCACGTTACAGGCCAGCACCTTGAGTCGTTTTCCCCGGCAACTCGTAGCGGCCCCGGGGCGCGTGGAGAGTCCACGCACAAAATTGCGGACATTGCGTGCCGGGAACCCGAAATCGATAAACGAGTTTTCCGGCGTGATCTTGGGCGCTGCGCCCGCCTGACGGTCATCCTGCTGGATCGGCTGAAGATTCCCGCTTTCGATCATCTCAAGCGTGCGCACCAGAAACGGTCCGGCCAGCGATGATAGCCGCGTGTAGAGCGTGTCGAAAATGTCGTCATCGTTGATCGCCACCTTTTCCTGAAGGATCATGTCCCCCGTGTCCACGTCCTTCCGCAGGAAGAAGCTGGTGAGACCGGTTTCGGTGTCGCCGTTGATAAGGGCCCAGTTGATCGGTGCCGCACCTCGATACCTGGGCAGCAGTGAGGCATGAACGTTCATGGAGCCGAGTCGCGGCAGGGTGAACAACCGTTCCGGCAGAATCCGGAACGCCACCACCACGAACAGATCGGCTTTCAGCTCCGCCAGCCGTTCGTACAGCTCATCCGACTTGAGTGATGCCGGGGTCAGGACAGGCAGGCCGAGCTTTTGGGCATGCTGCTTTACCGGGGTGGTAAGCAGATGTCGTCCTCGGCCGGCCGGTTTGTCCGGTCCGGTCACCACGGCCAGGATGCGATGCCGGCTGTGGGCTAAATGATCGAGCGGACCCCGGGCAAACTCCGGGGTGCCCATATACACCACGTTCATACTGGGATTAAGCGCGGACGGGCAACCTCATGTCATCGAGGCGCCGTATGGCATCACACTGCGGGAAATCAGAGAGCGGCGGCTAATCGTTTCAGCCGCCCCTTCAACAGAGTTCGGGCGATCGGCGAAATGTAGTCAATGAACAGTTTCCCCTCGAGATGGTCATACTCGTGCAAAATTGCGCGGGCCACCATGCCCCGGGCCGTCATCTCAAATGACTGGCCGTTCACATCGAGCGCCCGGATGGTTACATGCGCCGGACGGACGATCTTCTGGTAAATCCCCGGAAACGACAGGCACCCCTCCTCGAGTTCAATGGCCCCGCTCGTGCTCACGATTTCCGGATTGATAAAGACCCTGAGGGATTCATTGATGTCGACGGCTGAGAGGTCGACAAGAAACACTCGCCTTGGCACGCCAATCTGCACGGCAGCCAGGCCCAAACCCTGAGCTTGGTTCAGCGTGTCCGTCATATCGGACACCAAATCTTTTACACCCTGGTCGACAGTCTCGACCGGTCGGGATATTTCCCGCAATACCGGGTCGCCGTATTTGACGATCGGTCGCTCAGCCACGCTTACTCCTACACTACCTTACTGGCGTCACTTGTCCACCTTGGCGGCGATTGAGCTTCGGAGAAACTCCAGCTTGGTGTCATCGTTGATCTTCAGGATGATGCGGTTGCGCTCATCGTCGATCGCGAAGATGGTTCCAAACAGACCGCCTGAGGTGACCACTTTGTCGCCTTTTTTGAGCTCCGTTAAGAGCTTTTCATGTTCCTTCTGTCGTTTGCGCTGGGGGCGGATCATGAGCAGGTACATGACCACAAACATCAGCCCGATCCACACCAGCATGAGCATGCCGCTGCCGCCACCCGAATCGGGGCTTCCAGCCATCAACAGAAACCACTGATGGTTCAAAACAACTCCTGTACACAAAGGTTATTATCGGCAGACCTGTTCAACTCCTGAACAGGTCCACGGTAACCTAATATAACCCTATCAGCCGCAACGGCCAAGATAATAATCTTCTCTCTTAGAAACCGCGTTTTGGACGTCAAGTTCCGCCCATAGACAAGACGTGGAACCAGAAGCGGTTCAGCGCACAGCGAAACTGCGGCAGGTCACACGACCCGCCTGTGGCTGGGTCGTATAGCGCGCCGTTCTCGGTCTGACGGCTCCGTGTATGTGACCAGGTGTCGGGCGGGGACGCCCGACACCACCACCCACCACGAGATTGTCATTCCCGCGCACGCGGGAATCCAGCCGAAGCCAATGCTCTGGATTCCCGTTTTCACGGGAATGACACACCGACAATCCCGCCCCAAGGGGCGGGGTACCCCACCGTCATCGGCCTGATCATAGACGAAGGCTTGCAGTGTGAAGTGTTCAACTGTGCCGTCAGGCGTCCCCGCCTGACAGCCCTTTTCCAACAAAAATAGTGTCGGGCGGGGACGCCAGACACCACTATCGAAACCGCATCTGGTTTTGCCACAGTGCACGTTGATGTCCTTCTCCCTTTTAGGGAGAAGGTGCCAAAGGCGCCGTCCCGAGCATAGTCGAGGGGGCGGATGAGGGTCTCATGCGTTTCAGTATCCCCTTGACAATCACCGACTTCTTTCCCTTCTTTCGGGCAGGGTTTTATGGAGGAATCATTATGACGACTAAGACACGCACGCGCCGTTTGGGGCGGACATCGCTGCTCAGTGTTCTTGCGCTATTGGCGTTGCTGACTCACGCGCAGGCATTTGATGGAAAGCGGCAGGGCTTTGTTACTGGCATCGGCTTCGGAATGTGTCCGATGTCTCACTGGGCAGCGGATAATTATCCGCGGGAAATGGCAGAAGCCGGGGTCGGCTTCAACGGCTTCTTTGGACTTGCTTGGGACGAACAGAATTTCTTGACGATTGGGATTAGCGGTAGCTATTACAACACGATAGAAGCAAGCTTTCAAGGCTTGAGCGCAATCTCCTGGTATCATTACTGGGGGCGGAAGAAGCCTTTTTTTACATTCGGCGGCGTAGGCATGTTGTCATTCTCTACTGGCTACTGGGTTGGCAATGGGCGCGGATTCGGGTACACAGCAGGAGCAGGGTACGAAGTAGTTCGACATGTTCAGGTGGGATTCTATTACATCGGCGGCCACACCGGCGCCAATTATTACAGCGACGTCAGTCACAGCGTGGTGAACCTGCTGGTGACGGTGGTGGCGTATTAGCAGGGCAGATTGTTTCGTAGCACACCCAACGGGTGATGATTTTCGGAGCGGCGCATAATGAACGTCGCAACGCATGACGCTTAGGTGATGACAGAGAAAGCAGAGCCCTTACGAATAATCCTCACCCGATGGGTGGGCTACAAACTTTGCGCTTTCGAGCGCTGATAGTCCATTCTGTAAAAGCAGCTTCAAGTGTCCCTGTCTACCACCCCCCTCGCCTTCAACGACTGCATCACGCGCCATGATCTTGAGGGACTCTCGGCGTTGATGACCGAGGACCACACGTTCATCGACAGGGACAACAACACTGTCAAAGGCAAAGCCGCCATGACCAACGCGTGGCGGGAGTTCTTCAAGCAGTTCCCCGATTACAAGAATACGTTCATGCGGGTCGAAGCGCGCGGCGACAAGGTTGTCATGATCGGGTATGCTACGTGGAGCAAGGGGGCAGAACCGGACCCGGCGATATGGGTCGCGAGAATCGAGAATGGGCTCGTGATGGAGTGGCGGATCTATTACGACACGGATGAGAATCGTAAGATGCTGGGGGTGTGAGATTCTTACTGGCGCCATCTCGGAGCGGGAAACGGCTGTCGGAAATACAGCAGCAATCGCGGAATTGGCTTGGGAAGTGTTGAAAAAAACCTAGCAAGTCATTGCGAGCCCCGTCGAAGGCGGGGCATGGCAATCTCTACCTTTTGTAAGCTACCCGATATCGAGATTGCTTCGTCGTCCGCCTGAGGCGGACTCCTCGCAATGACGACGGGGACCTTTTTCAACAGGCCCTTTCACGGGAATGACAAATACAGCCTGGATCGCAATATGGCCAAACTAACTCGTTATATCACAACGAACTATCCGCGCCGAATGTGATTCCAATCAGCAGATTTCCGCTTGCGTCGCGGAATCATGGGCCGTAATTTACCGCTATTAACCGACGCAGAAAACTCTCACCAAACTTGCACGGAGGTACAGATGAAGAAGTCATTGATGATTGTCGCCCTCATGGCCATGGCGTGTCTGATGGCGCTGCCGGCACTCGCCGAGGAACCGGCCAAGCCTTCCGGCGAACAGATGCAGATGCCCCCTATGGGTCCGCCGGAGGAAATGAAGCAGTTGGCGTTTCTCGAAGGGACATGGGATGTGGTCTCCAATTTCAACATCAGCATGGACCCAACCAAGGAACAGTGGCAGGAATCCAAAGCGACCGCCGTTTACAGCTATATCGTCGACGGTGCAGCGATGCAGTGCGTGTACGATGGCGGCGCCGACATGATGCCCGGCATGCCGCCGTTCAAAGGATTTATGCTGCAGGCCTATAACCGCGAGACCAAGAAGTGGCAGGCCACGTGGGTGGACAACATGAGTGGAAGTATCAGCTTGTATACCGGGACGCACGACGCGGGCAAGTCGGTTCTTGAGGGTGAGGATATGATGGGTGGGCAGAAGTGGTGGACCCGGATGACGAGCTACGACGAAACTCCCGGCGCGTTCAAGTGGAAGATGGAAATGTCCATGGACGGCGGCAAGACATTCGTAACGAGCGGCACCGCAACGTACACGAAGCGCAAATAGCCGAAGATCGCGATGTGGAGATGAAAGGCCGTGTGGACATCACACGGCCTTTTTCGCTGCAATAGTCTGGTTTCATCCCACTTTCCCCAGCACGCCTCTCAGATGACTCAGTCGGTCCTGCTCGGCGATTGCCATCAGGTTGATCGTGATCCTTGGCTGACCGGTGAGAGAGAACTCCATCGGGCAGTCGGTCCCGCGGCGGAATGATTCAACCTCATTCCGAGTCAGTCGTCTGGCCTCCAGGAACAGGATTGTAGCGACGCCGGAACGCAGGCGCACTTTTTCAACCTCCAGGAGCGCTGCGGCAATTTTCACAGCCGTAGCATCGAACAGATACACTGCCGATTGCGGCGGACGACCAAACCGGTCGGTTACCTCATCGCGAATCTTCTCGACTTCATCGAGGTTCTTGCTGTCTGCCAGTCGCCGGTATATATCAACTTTCTGCTGACGGTCGTTGACGTAGTCATCGGGCAAATAGATCTCGACATCAAGTTCGAGCTTGGTGTCAGGGAGTCGAACGATCTCCTGCCCTTTCAACTCCGCGACTGCCTCTTCAAGCAGGCGGTTGTACAAGTCGAAGCCGACTTCCTCGATAAAGCCTGACTGGCGCGCACCCAGGATCGTACCGGCACCGCGTATTTCCAGATCGCGCATGGCCAGCGCAAAACCGGCCCCAAGGTCGGAGTGCGCCTCAAGGGCGCGGAGACGCTTGATGGCATCCTGGGTCAGGAGTTTGACTGGCGGTGTGATGAGATAGGCATAGGCGCGACGCGCCGATCGCCCCACTCGCCCGCGTATCTGATACAGTTGTGCCAGCCCGAACCGGTCGGCGCGATTGATGATGATCGTGTTGGCGGACGGAATATCCAGGCCGGATTCGATGATCGAGGTACACAGGAGGACATCGTATCGTTTCGCCAGAAACGCCAGCATGATCCCTTCGAGCGAGCGCTCGTGCATCTGGCCATGTGCTACGGCAATCTCGACTTTGGGTAGGAGCTTCGACAGGTAATGATGCATCGCTTCGATAGTCTGCACACGATTGTGCAGAAAGAACACCTGGCCACCGCGGTCGATCTCACGGCGAATGGCGGTTGCGATGATGGCTGGATCGAAATCGACGATCTCCGTGATGATGGGGAGTCGGTCTTTGGGCGAGGTGTTGATCAGGCTCATGTCGCGCGCTCCCATGAGCGACATCTGAAGAGTCCTCGGGATCGGCGTGGCGGTCATGGCCAGTGTGTCGACAGAGGCTTTCAACTGGCGAAGCTTCTCCTTGTGCTTGACACCGAACCGGTGTTCCTCGTCGATCACCAGCAGTCCCAGGTCTTTGAAATTGACATCGTCGGAAAGGAGCCGGTGGGTGCCGATGACCAGGTCGACTCTCCCATCGCCCAGGTCTTTGGCGGCCTGTGTCTGCTCGGATCGGGTGCGGAAACGGGACAGCATGGAGATCTTGAAGGGATACTCCCTGAGGCGGTCGGTGAAGGTGTTAAAATGCTGCTGGGCGAGAATGGTGGTGGGCACCAGCACCGCCACTTGCTTGCCGGCATCCATCGCCTTGAAGGCAGCGCGAATTGCCACTTCGGTCTTGCCATAGCCGACATCGCCGCACACCAGGCGGTCCATGGGGCGTTCTTCCGCCATGTCCCGCTTGACATCATCGATAGCTTTCTGTTGATCCGGCGTCTCGTCGTATGGAAACGAGGCCTCCAGTTGTTTGAGCCAGACCGAATCCTCGCCGAACGCACAGCCACTGGCGGTTTTCCGCTCGGCGTACAGTTTTATCAGATCGGCCGCCATATCGGCAATCGCCTTCTTGGTCTTCTCCTTCAGTTTCTCCCATCCCGGACCACCGAGCTTAGTGAGTGAAGGAGCCGAGTCCTTACCCGAATATTTTGAGACCCGATTGAACTCCTCGATCGGGACATAGAGCCGGTCGGTGCCATCGTACTGAAGCAGCAGGCAGTCGCGGTGGCGGCCGTCGACATGGAGCGTGGTGAGCCCAAGGTACCGCGCGATACCAAAATCGGTGTGGACGACGAAGTCTCCCTGGTTGAGACTCGAATAATCCGTGATGGCCACGCCTTCTCTGAACCGTTTTTTCCGAATGCGGCGGTGATACCGGCTGAACAGTTCGTGGTCCGTGAGGATGGCAACGCCGGCATCGCGACACTCGAACCCGCCGCGGAGATTGGCGACCTCGATAACGGGCCGGTGTTCGCTGGGAACTTTCTCGGCGATCAATTCGCTCAATCGGGAAGCCTGTCCCTCGTTGTCGGTGGCGAGGAAATAGGTCAGGCTGAGCTGGTCATATTCGGCGCAGGTTTTGCCGAGAAGGTCAAGTCGCGCATTGAGCGCCGGGTGGGGATGGCAGCCGAACGAGATAACTTCGCTCTTGCCGCCGCGAAACGGCACCTGGTCGATCACTTGATGCTGATCGAGCCGGGCGATCAGTTTGTCCGGCACGGTGTAGTATTCATCTGGCGCAGGGAGCCGGCTCAGGCGGCTTTTCAAGCGGTCCTGCAAAGCGTCGGCCTCGGCCATAATCGACTCGGCCTCGCTCCTGATCGACTCTTCGCCGAGCGTGATGATAAGACCGTTCTCCGGAAAATAGTCTAAGAGCGAACTCTGCTTGTGCCCGAACAAGAGCGACAGCCACTCCAGCCCGGGAAGCTCCGGATCGTTGAGGTAGCGCGAGCGAATGTAATCGGCGTCTTCTTCAGGTAAGAGTCCAAGCTGTTCCTCGATCGATTCCTGCGTGACAGCGACTTCGCGCTTGGGCAGTATCTGGACGCGTTGAATCTGAGCCAGCGTCCGCTGGCTGCCGACATCGAACTCACGGATGGTATCGATCTCGTCACCATAAAACTCAATGCGCACGGGAGCGGAGGAACCGGGGGTGAAGAAATCGATCAACCCGCCGCGTCGGGCAAAGTCCCCCACTTCTTCAACGACCGATACGCGATGAAATCCGAGACGGACCAGCCGCTCGGTCAATTCGTCGATGTCGGTCTCGCGTCCGACAACCAGTTCGATCCGTCCGTCGGCCAGGAGTTCCTTCGGCATAGTTGGTTCCATAAGCGCCCGTACCGGCGCCACTACCACCGGCATCGTTCCGTTCAGAAGTGATGAGAGCGTCGCGATCCGTCGGCCGATCACTTCGCCGACCGGTGCGCGGAAATCGTAGGGAAGGATCTGCCTCGACGGGAACAGCGCCACTTTCTCTTCGCCGCCAAGGAATGCCAGGTCCTCATAGAGATCGTGAGCGTTCTCACTGCTGGGAGCGGCAACCAGTATGGGCCGTGGGGAGTCCAGACCAAGCGAGTGAATGAGCAGGGCATCGGCGGAACCGGCCAGGCCGGTTACGGTGACACGTGGCGGCGAACCGCCGTTGATTCTGTTGATCAACTCGACATAGGGTGGATACTTGCGCCAGCGCTGGACTATCCGGTCAAGTCGGCGGGTTGTTGTGGCGATCTGTAACTCAGTCATACCATCATTTTATTTCAGATACAACAAAACGCGAAAGCCCCGGTCACGCTGTAACCGGGGTATTGCTGTTATTTCCGGGTGCCAAGATAATTGGTCCTGATCTATTTGCCAAGTCCTCTTTAGGCGCGGTAATTGTCCGCCAGTTTTCGCAATGACCCATAGAGCCGCGGATGTTGATTGCATAACAGGACAAACTGCCGTTCCTGCGACCCGCCCCTGGCTCGGATGATCTTTACCAAACCCTGCTTCTCCACACGCGACCATCGGCGAAGGTCCGGAATGGCCGACAGCAATGGGGCCAGCCTAATCAGTGACACCATTTCGTCGCGGCTCCACCGGTCGAATCCCTTTATCTCGAGCGATCTTATCACTTCTGTCGCGCATTCGGTGTCGGCCAGCATCCGATCGTTGTCGTATTTGTCTCTGGCTATTCGCGTGACGACCTTGCCCAGATTCACGAGCGACAATTCCCGGTATCCGCCCATACGGGCATGGTCGATGTGAAAGAACACATCGCTTTTCGCAAGCCGACGGAGGGTCCGTTCGGAGGACCGGCTGCCGGGGTTCGCTTTGAGCCGCTCGTTCTCTTTGTCAGCAAGGGCGCGAATCTGTTTTCTGACGGCTCTGAAACCCAATTTGTAGTAGAACCAGAAGGCGCCGGATTTGATCGGCTCGTCGTCGCCGTCTCCCATCTGACGACTTCGCACCAACAACACGTTGGAGCCGAAATGGTGATGAAACACGCGGAAGAACTCCTGGATCACGAACGCCGATTCACCCGCTCGAAAGGCCGGGAAAATGTTGATGGCGATCTCGACGCGGTCAAACAGCACCGCGCCGACGCCATAGCCGATCGGCAGACCGTTGCGGACGAGCATGGCGCCGAAATTGGCCTCAAGCGGCAATCGGATATCCGGGTTTGTGCCGAACAGGAATATCTGAACTCCGCGGCCCGGCTCATAACGGTACACTTCGGACGGATTCGCGCCGGTGATCGAGAAAAGCTCCCGCACACGCACGGCCAGAACCTCGTTGATCGCCCGAACGTAATAATCGCCTTCTCTCCGTGTCAGCAATTTCAGAGGTGCAATCGGGCGGGCCAGTTCGACGCGCAGGTCGGCACATCGACCAAGCGGTGATGTCTGCTGAAAGAACAGACGCTTGACGGGTACCCGGCGCAGAGTACGGGATGCGGATGAATGGGCCAGTGGCCACCGGATGGCCATTTCGGGGCTCTCGAACAGATGGCGCTGGACAGGGCGTGGCAGGCCGGATGTCGCGAGCAACTTGAGAAGCAATTCAAGCTCGGTGAGTCTTTTCCCATGACCGGTTATTTTCAACCAGTCGCGGGCATCCAACGTGAAATCGTTGTCCAGCGTGTCGTTTTCCTGCCATGAAACGAGCAACGGCAGCATACCGGCGATAGCGCCGGACTTGTCTTCATCGTAATAGTTCCAATCGATCTCCAGTTTACCGGGGTACCATTGAGTCAGGGACCGGGCGAGGTCGTAACTGTACGGATGGCTCACAACAGTACCGGCAATGCCGGAATCCTCGAGCTCATCCACGGCGTTCTCATTCGCACGAAGCAGGCGGTTTACTCGCCGTTCAAACGACTGCAATTGTTGTTCGACGAGGTTGAGAACTGATACATCATCAGGGTAAGCGCGATGAAAACTGAGCAGATCGTGGTACTCCCTGAGTATCGCCGAATTTCGAATTGGCAGGGTCCGCAGCTGGACAAGCAGGTGTCGACGGGTGAGGGCATTGGCCGGGTCGAAATGATACCGGATCTGTGAGAGCGTCTGCAGCAGAATTCGCGCTGGGATGCTGATCTTGGTCTTTGGGGGTTTCCGTTTTCGCATCATCGCCACGAACTGCCTCCGTAAGGACACGTCAGTTTTGAGCCAATGGTAGGCAGGTTACCGTACGGTGAGCAAGCTTTGTCTTGTAGTCCGTATCCCGTTGGCGGCTTTGACACGCCGGACCACCCGGCTGCGGTGCCCCGGTTTCGAGTTGATCTCGATATGGTTGTGGATTGCGATGTCCCAGTCGACAAACCGCATGATATTGGAGACCTCGCGGGCCACCACGGCGGCTCGCCGCAGGGCACGGATCTCCTCGACCAGGTTCTCGCACTGTAGCCAGCCCGGCGTGCCGGTCTCTCTGAAAATGGAGGCGATAATATAGCGGTCGATATAGCGCCCGCGCTCGTAGAGCTGCTGGTTGCGAAGCAGGCGGACGGCCCGCTGTACCGACCGCAACAGCGCCGGGCGGAAATTAAGAGCTACTTTGAACCGAAGGCGGTAGAGGTGTTCCCCACGGACGCGTATTTTCACGTCGCGTATCGGTCGAAACAGCTCCTGCAAGCGTACGACGGCCGATTCGGGGTCGGGCGCAATAACCAACGCCCACCCCAGATTGCCGGTGAATTTCAGTTCGGCCCCTTTGAAATGGAAGGTATACACCATGGCTATTATCAGATTATCGGAACACTAAGGGCCGAAATTGAGAGGGATTCTGGAGACAGAGATGAACGTCAAGGGCGTCGCCCAATCTGAGCGATGCCCCCAGAAGATACGCCATTCGCTGATTTCTACCCCAAATAGTGCAGCTTGCTGTTGGATGTACTCAGAAGCGGTTTTTCATCCGCTACCTCGGCAGCTACTACTTCGGCCACATACACGGTGTGGTTTCCTGCCGGTACCGTATTGACGACCTTGCAATCGAGAAATCCAACCACGCCGTTCAGGACCGGCGAGCCGGTCACGGGTGAGCTGGTCAAGGAAGCGCTGTGCAGTTTCTGATAGCCGGACTCGGCCGGACCGTAATAGGTCTTGGCGACCTCCACATTACCGGCGGCGATCATATTCACGACAAACGCGCCGTGCTGCTTGAGCAACCGCGAAGACTGATGTTTGTTGTGCACCGCCATGGCGACCATGGGAGGAAGCGAGCTTATCTGCATCAGCCAACTGGCGGTGAAAGCGTTTCCCTCCTGCCCCTTCCCCATCGATACGACGTACACGCCGTACTCCAACTGACGAAGCCCCTTCGTAATCGACTTTTCTGTAATCATGGGAATCTCCCGGGCGTCTGACTCGCCTTGTTTTCTTCAGTGTTCGAACGGATGGTCCTGGTTGAAATCGGGCCGATAGTTCTGCGGGCTGTTGAGTTCCTGCACCCAGCCCCGGTGGAACCCGAGCCGCTCAAATTCATCGACCACTTGGGCATACTCATCGGTATGTAACACCCGTCCGAGGCGCGGGTGCCCGGCCACGGCCGGGTTCGGATGATACTGCGACATCAGCGATACATGGACATCTGGCGACAGCTCGTCGGCGATCCATCGAAGCACCGCCTTCGAATTCTCGACCTGTCCGGGGATAACGAGATGCCGGATGATCATGCCGAACAAAATGCAGCCATCGTCATCGACGTAGATATTCGCCCCCTTCTGGCGGAACATCTCTTTGATGGCGGCGGTGGCATGTTCGACATATTCCGGTGTGTCGGAATAGGCGCCGGCCAGGCGGTTATCCAGATATTTCAAGTCGGGCAGGTACACCTGAATCTTGTCCTCGAAAGAGGCTATGGTATCCTTCTTGTCATAGCTTGACGTATTATACACGAACACCGGCGACCGGCCGATTGCCGTAAGGGTGTCGATGATCACTCTGACCTGTGGAATGAAATGAGACGGCGAGACGAATCCGACTGCTTTTGAACCCTGATCCAGGATAGCTTCGATCGGGGCGATAATTTGCTGGAGTTCGAGTTTGCTGTCCTGGACGATGCTGTCGCGGCGACTGATCTGCCAGTTCTGACAGTAGACACACTGCATGTTGCAGTGGGTGAAGAAGATATTGCAGATGCCGTGAGGTCCGGAAATGACCGGTTCTTCACCCCGATGCGCGCAGATCGAGCCTATCGAAAAGTCCATACCGCTGCGGCAATAGCCCAGCTTATTGCTCGACCGGTCGGCATGGCATTGGCGCGGACACTGTGTGCAGTCTTTCAAAGCTTCGAGAGGCGCCAGGAGGCGCTGCCAATCGCTGTCGGTCAGCACGCACCGATTCGTCAATACAGGACCCATATTGTCGGCAAAATATACGCAATCCGGGCGGTTTCAGCAACCGGCATGAGATGCCCGGATATCAGACCCGAATCGGCAGGATAACGATCGGTATCCCCTGGTGGTAGAGCCGTTTCTGAACCGCGAAGATCGTGTAGTTATGAAGGAGACGCGTGAAAAAGGATTCCTTCTGGAAAACCAGTTGTCCGCCGAACAATACGGTTTTGGGAAAGCGCTCCAGAACCTCGGGAATTATCCGCTCGATCTCCTCGACAACATCGACGCCAATAGCGGTCACGCTCTCGGCAAAATAGCCGTGCTGCTGCATGTAGCGGACGTACCGCTTGCCTTCCGAGACGATATGTTCGGTCAGCCGGTCGATCTCGGCCGATCCCTTGAAATTGCCGACATCGATCGACCCCACCTGCACGAAGATGAAATTCTTGAACGTGCCTTCAAACAGCTTGATGACGCTGAGCAGGGTATGCAGGCCGAGTCCGTTGAAGCCATTGACAAGCAACACGGCTGTCTTTGCTTTCCGATCGCACGGAACAACGGGTGCCGGTTCGACGGCAGGCTTTTCGGACAGCGCGGTCGCGGCCACCAGCAGTTCGTCCAGCCGGTTGAGCTGGCGGGCGGTCTGGCGATAGTGGCGCTTGATGACGAAGGCCAACGCAACGAGCAGTCCGGTCACCAGCAGCGTGAGCCACCCCCCCTGGTAGAATTTAAGAATGCTCATGGACAGAAGCAGGAAGCCGGTGAGGAGCAGGCCGATGCCGTTGATGCCGAGCTTGTATCGCCACCTGGCCGTGCGCCGTCGCTCCTGCCACCAATGCCGCACCATGCCCAGCTGCGACAGACAAAACGTGATGAATACCGTGATACTGTAAAGCACTACCAGGAAGCGCACCGACCCGCGTGAAATGAGCACCATCGCCAGCGCAGTTCCCCCCATCAGAAGAATTCCATTTTGGGTCACCAACCGGTCACTGAGCATGGAGAATCGCGTGGGGAACCATCGGTCGACAGCCATATTGGATAACACTCGCGGGCCATCGAGGAATCCGGTCTGTGCGGCGACGAACAAAAGCGCGGCTTCGGAGAGAAGTGTCACGGTCACGAAGATAGTCCCCCACCCGCCCCAGCCACCGGTCATGGTCTGGAACAGGACGGCGTTGAGCGTCTTGCCGGGGACCGGTTCGACCTGAAAGAGCAGGTACGCGATCATCAGTCCCAGGACCATAAACGACAACGACAGCGCCATATACCGCATGGTCTTTTTACCGTTCTCGACACGCGGTTCGCGTATCACCGGCAGCCCGTTCGAGACCGCCTCGATACCGGTGTAGGTACCGGCACCGAAACTGTATGAGCGCATGAGCAGGAAAAAGACGCCGAGGAGTCCTATCTCCGATTGTGCTTGTGAGAACTCGCTGACGGTAGTGTCGAACACCTTCGGAAGAACCGGAACATGGGTCACAATGGCGTAGGCAATCGCGATCACATGTGTGCCCACGAACACCAGCATTATCGGGATCAACGGCACGACCGATTCGCGGATGCCCCGGAGGTTCATGACCGTCAACAGCAGTACTCCGGCTACCGCAAATACCAGTTTGTAGCCGTGCCATTCGGGCGGGAGGAAACTGAACAGGGCATCGGAGCCGCTCGAAATGGAGATACCGATGGTCAGCACGTAGTCGATGATCAGCGCACAGCCGGAGACCATGCCGAAAGTCGGACTGAGGAGCTTACTGGCCACCAGGTAGCCGCCGCCGCCTGAAGGAAACAGCTCGATGATATGCGTGTAACTCGTGCTGATGATAAGAACGGTGGCAACCGAGGCGAGCCCGACCAGCAACGCCAGATAACTGTGTCCCTTGAGAGCCAGGAACGCCTCTTCAGGACCGTAGCAGGATGACGAGAGACCGTCGGCACCCATCCCGACCCACGCCAGGAACGCCGTCAGCGTCAAAGCGTGAAACAGCGACCGATCCTGGAGATCGCGGCTGCCGCCGATGAGAAGCGTCTTGACTTTCTTGCTCAGCGATGGTTCGGTATCCATCACATCCTCAAACTTCAATATTGACGACGTTAGACGGCATTCAGAGCGTCCCAAACGCCGAACGCGGACCGCTTATTAAAGGGGAATCGGGACCAAACGCAAGTCAGATTTGTGGACCCAGAGAATCACTGTTTCCGGGCGAGAAAAAACGTCCGCCCCGTTTCTTCGGCAATTCGATCTCCGGTGATGTTATACATCGCAGGATCGGCGAAGCCTGTTCCGTGCAGGGCGGCTATGATCTGTTCGGAACGGTAGCACGTTTGCGTGAGGGCGAGATTGACACGCCGCCACCCTGCGCCCTCCAGACGAAAAAGAGTGAGGTCAAGCCGTGCAGTTCTTCTGTCGGAGTCGTAGGAGGATCGTGCCGCCACCACGTTGTCATTTTCGACCATCGAGAATGACCCTTTCCAGCGTTCACGGTAGCCGACGTCCATATTCAGATCGAACAGGAACGGAGCACCCGGATTCAGCAGTCGCGAGACATTCTCAAATGTCTTTCTGATATCCTCGATCGTCAGCAGGTGATTGAGACTGTCGTAGGTTGAGACGGCAGCGTCGAAGGTGTCATCAAGCGAAAACGAGCGGGCATCGGCACGATGAAACAGAATGGCAGGCGCGTTGACGCGAGCGAAGCTGAGCATCTCCTCGGAAATATCCACGCCCACTACTCTGAAACCCCGTTCGGCGAGCCGAGCCGCAAGCTGGCCGGTGCCGCAGCAGAGATCCAGAATAGATGCGGCGGACGGAAGATTGGGCAACAGGAGTTTCTCAAGAAGAGGCATCACACGATCTACCCAGGGACCGGCCCAATGCTTGTTATAAAACCAGGCGAATTGGTCATAATCTGAAGAAGGATGGTTGCTCATGGGTCACGCTCCAGTGTCAGTATAACCGGGATCACGAGCGGAAAGCACCATAAACTGTGTCCGGTCACACGGGCTACTGCCACGGTACCCTTTTCCTTGCCAAAGGACGGTTCGTGGGTTATTCTCGAAGGCAATAACGGACAAGCAAGTACATTCAAGTACTGGAGACCAGATTCGTTGCTGTCGCCGGGCGAAAGCGCACCATGACCGAATCAAAGAGTACTAAGCGTACTGATATAGAGATCTGGAACGAGGTCTTATCCGGGAGTTCCAAGGCCTGGCGCGAGTTGATCGAACGATATCAGCCACTCGTTTACACGGTGGCCACACGCGCCGGCCTGTCTATGGCGGATGCCTCTGATTGCTTCCAACAGACCTGGGTACTCCTGTTTCAGAATCGGTACAAGCTCAATGATCCGAGCCGACTATCAGCCTGGCTGGTAACAACTGCCAGGCGGGAGGCGATCCGACTGGGACGGCGAGTTGATTCACACAGCGATCTCGACTCTGTACCGGAACCGGTAGACCCTGACCGATTACCGGACGAAGCGCTTGAGCGAATGCGCCGTCAGTCGCAACTTGAAACCGGTCTCCGGCAGCTTGATGAGCGGTGTCGTAAGCTGCTGACTGCCATATTCTTCGCTCCAGAGGACAGATCGTATGAAGAGGTGGCGAACATGGTGGGGATCGCCCCTAACTCCATGGGCCCCATACGAGGACGCTGTCTCGAACGCCTCAAACGGATACTCGTTGCGAACGGTTTTCCCGCTGTACGAAAAGGGGGAGCGGTCTCTCTGTAGGTCGGATGTTTCTGAAGGGAAAGGCTGTTACGGATGAAAATTGTTAAGCACCCGGATCGAACAGAGCTCCTCAAAGCCGTCGCTGACAGGACGCCGACCGTTCTCTCGCATCTGAAGTCCTGTGCAGCCTGCCGTGAACTTTTTGAGCTTCTTGGCGCTTATCCGGTTGCCGGCGAGCTGGCGCTCACGAGCGCACCTTCAGCCTGGATCGACCGAGCTGTAGAGCTGGCACGTACAAGCGCGCCATCTGAGGTCGTGAGACGGCTTCTGGCGCGGCTTTCATTCGATTCCTGGAGCCTGCCGGCGGCGGTTGGCGTCCGGAGTCTGGCCACCGAAACCGAACGACGACTCCGTTTTGACACCGAACTTCTCACGTTCGACCTTCGGGCCGAAAAACAGTCCCAAGGATGGGATTTCATTGCTCAGGTTGCCGAAAAAACTTCCCAGGCCAGTCACATCGAACTCCGCGCCGGACGAACCGTTATCCCGGTCGACGGCCGCGGGTTCTTTCAGTGGTCCAGTAAACGTCCCACGGCCAGATTGACGCTACGAGTTGACGATATGTTGATCGAGTTGCCGGAGGTGACGTGGAAGACGAAAAACCGGACCTGAGCCGGACTGCCCGACGTTTCCTCGCCTCCGGCAGTGTGAGTCGGGTAGAACCGACCGTCTTAGCCGCGGCTTGCGAAACTTTCATACTCCAGAGATCCCGGCAATCATTATCCGACGCCTTGGCGCTGGCGAGACAGTTCGTGAAACGGTCAACGGGGCACCCAAGCGTCGTCCGCCTGGCCGCGTATCGTTCCCTGGCCCGCGCCGCTCATCTCAGCGCCCGTCACCGTGAGGCACTACGCGCCTATCTGAATGTCCGTCGGCTGCATGGCGGAAACAGGCTCGGGGTGGCCAAAGTGGACCGGGCGCTAATTGACATTTACATGTATCTGGGGAATTTTTCAGAGTCACGGCGAAAGGCGCTGCTGGCAGTACGGGCTTTCAAGAACGCTGGGGCGTTATCCGATGTGGCGATGACACAGGTCAATCTGGCCAACGTGTTGCACCGGCAGGACCGACATCGCGACGCCGAAAAACTGTATCGCTCGGCGGCCGAGCACTTCAGAAAGACTGCCGACGCTCCTGCCCTGGCGCGCTGTCTTTACAACCGCGCGAATACGCTCGTGCAGTTATTTCGCATGGACGAAGCCGAGCAATCGTACGACGAAGCAGAGCGAATTTATACGGCCAACGGTTTCACGCTTGAAGCCACCGATGCCCGGTACGGCCTGGCCTGGCTCAGAATGCTCAGTGGAAAATTCCACGTCGCACTCACCGACCTGGCCGAATGCGAATCGATCTATCGACAGATGGGTCAGCCCAAAGGGGCGGCGCTTTGCGAACTCGACCGCGCTGAGGTGTACCTTGGGCTCAATCTGTTCAGTGATGCTCGCGAAGCCGCTCGAATGGCCGAAAGATCGTTCCGCAAGCTGGGCCTTCGTTACGAATTAGCCAAGGCGTGCCTGTTTCGCGCCAAAGCGGCGCTGGCGCTCGGGTACGCGGTCGAAGGCAAAAAAACGCTGGCAGCGGCACAGACCCGATTCAAAGCCGAAAAGAACAATGGATTTCTTGGTGCTACACTTCTGGCGAGAGCGCAGATATCCGATGACCGGCGCGAGCAATTGTCGGCTCTGGTCAGAGCGCGGCGCCAATTCGAACGGGCGCAACTGCCGCTGTGGGAAGCAGTGTGCGATCTGCACGAGGCCGCAAGTTCACGCGATGCCCGCAGACCACTTCGCCGCCTGGCCAGAAACGGAGCGGCTCAACAGGTGCCGCACTTGTTTGCCGGATGGCAGACGCTGGCCGGGGATATCGCGTATGGGCAGGGGAAGAAACAGCAGGCGCGCACCCATTGGCAAATCGCGGCCGAGCGACTTGATGCCGTTCGAGCACAATTGCCGCCGATCGAAATGCGCTCGACCTTCAGCCGTCTCCCGGGCAGCCCCCATCGAAAACTGGTCGCCTCTTTTCTCGATGATGACCCGGCTATAGCTGCAGTTTGGTCGGAGCGATACAGGACTGCCGGTATCTGGACCCCACTGGTAGACCTTGTCGCTCCTGACCAAACCCGCCAACGCGCCGAGAATAGTCTGGTGCAACTGGCCAATCAAGTGGCGCAACTGTCACGCCAGATCGGGGGGGTGGCGGGCGAACGTTCTGCCTCGACCCTTCTTCCGCGGGCAGTGGCGAGGCTACAGCGCGATGTTCGTATGGAGCTGTCCCGCGCGGAGCGGAATGGAGGAGGTCAGGTCGATTCGATAGAGCGTCTGCTCGAGCAATTTGCCGCAGCATCCCGCATGCAGCCGGTGGTACAATTTCATCAGCACGAAGCAGACATAGTGGCGTTCATACATGAACATGGCACGACGCGGGTGCACCGCTTTCAGGACGGCGGCAACCGTCTCATGCAGTCGATGCGGGAGTGGCGATTCCTGCTCGAAGGAGAACTGCTGTCACAACAACTGGGTGCGGCCATCGTGGGGGACCAGGAAACCCCGTTCTTTGAATCGCTCGGGGAATGGCTCTGGCGACCGCTCGAGGTGCCGAAGCGAGTACCCCGGGTCCTTATTATCCCTGAAGGGGATCTGGCGAATCTCCCATGGCAGGCGCTGCGAGTTGGTGGTGAGCCCCTCCTCGATCGGCACGACTTTGTCGTTACACCGAGTATCCGCCATTTCAGTCATGCCAAGGAGATCATCGTCAAGAGCTCCGAGGTCGGCGTTTTCGTAGGACCAGCTCAGGATCTGCCGGAAGTGAGCCGTGAATTGCAGACCCTGCAGGAGTCCACGACTCGTCCAATCACCATACACGATCCGAGCTGCCGGCAGGATTGGCCGGCCACGGGAGAGGCATCGGTCTGGCATTTTTCCGGGCACGCGCATCTTCGCGCCGACAATCCATTTTATTCGTTCCTGGCGCTGGCAGACGGCCCGCTATTTGCAGCAGATTTCAGACTGAAAGATGTCAAGGTTCACCTGGTAACGCTGGCGGCCTGTCGCTCCGGCCAACAAGTGGCTCTTCCGGGCGAGGAAACCTCCGGGCTGGTTCGGTCGTTACTGGAGATGGGCGCCCGAAATGTTATCGCCGGACATTGGCCGGTCTCGGATCGCTCGACAGCTCTGTGGATGAGCACCTTTTACAATACGTACTTCGTGGGCAACGACATACTGGCGGCGGCCCGCCGCGCGGCGACGGTGGTCCGTGAGCAGTACCCCTCGGCCTATCACTGGGCCGCTTTCTCCGTTTTCGGCGCCGGCAATTAAGGAGCAGGTTATGCGCAAGTATTTCATATCCGTGTTCATTGTCCCGGGTCTCCTCCTATTTTCCGCGGGACCACTTGCGGCCAACGGCAATCCCTATGTGCCGGGCCAGATGGTTTTGAAACTGTGGGCAGGGCAGGAAGACCAACTCGACTCCATCACCAACCTGTATCAGGCGACCATTGTGGACTCGCTGGCAGGGGTGGGCTGTTATCTGTTACAGGCACCTGAAGGGCAGGACCCCGAGAGTCTGTCGCTGGAGATGGAGTATGAGACGGAGGTGGAATACTGCGACGCAAACTACATTCTGGCCGCGCCCGAACCGGTTCAGTCGAGCCAGCCGTTCATCGATCTGCAGGCGCGTGGCGATTTTCTGACTCAGCCGGCATCAACGCGTCTGTCACTGCCGACTGCCCAGGCGATCAACAGCGGCACGGGGGTATCGGTTGGGGTCATAGATGTTGGTGTCAATCTGGTTCACCCGGCTCTGGCCGGAAATGTGGTTTCAGGCTTCGATTTTGTGTCCAACGATGCGGTAGCGACCGATGAGCCGGGCGGTTCGGCCAGTGGTCACGGGACTTTCATCGCCGGTGTTATCAAACTGGTGGCGCCGTCGGCTGAGATTAAAGCATACCGGGTGCTCGATACGACCGGGAATGGGGACGGGTTCTCGATTGCGGAAGCGGTGGTCCGCGCCGTCGATGAGGGCTGCAAAGTGATCAATCTCAGTATGGTCATGAGCGGCAAGCACGGCTCACTCGACCAGGCACTCACCTATGCGCGCGACCACAATGTTATGGTGGTTGCCGCTGCCGGCAACGACTCCACGGAGGTGCAGCGATATCCGGCATCCGACTCATACGTGCTGTCGGTGGCGGCGCTCGACTCATTCGACCTCAAGGCCGGATTCTCCAATTACGGCAGCGATATCAGCCTGGCGGCTCCCGGCACCATGGTGTATGCGCCGTTTCTGGATACCCTGTACGCCTGGTGGAACGGCACCAGTTTCGCAGCGCCGTTTGTGGCCGGGACTGCCGCGCTGGTGTATGCGTCCAATCCATCGGCCACCTGGGAGATGGTTCGCGATGCGCTGCGCAATACAGCCACCAGTGTCGATTCCATCAATCCACTTTATGAGGGAAAACTTGGCACCGGCATGGTCAATCCGCTCGCGGCGGTGCAATCGGTAACCAGCAGCGTCTGCGGTGACCTGGACCAGAACCAGATCGGTCCGGACCTGGCTGATCTGACTTTCCTGGTCGACTTCCTGTTTTTCAACGGTCCGGCCTGCACCAATCAAATGATCGCCCGCATTGATCCGGGTACCGGCTCGCCGGACATTTCGGACCTGCAGTACCTCATCGATTATCTGTTCTTCGCCGGTTCCGTGCCAGTCTGTGCTCCCTGATCGTTCCGCATTGTGTTAGGGCGAAATGACTCCTCGCAGGCCAGCCTGCGGGGTTCTTTTTGCCTGTACTGATACCACTCGGCACGCCTCTGTTTCACAGAATCAAGAGTAACCGAATCGACAAAGTCCACAAAGAAAGGGACCAAATGAAAACCGTGAACCTTCGCAGAATCCTGATGGGGTCCATCTCACTGGGGTTGCTGATCAGCCTTATCGGCTGTTCCGGGGAAAGCCCGGTCGCGCCGATGGCCGGCTCCGGTGGTTCCACTAACGGCGGTGGTATTTTTGCATCCGCCACCTCGACCGAGATTTACGGTCGTGTTGCCAGCATAGATCCGAACGCACATACGATGACTCTGACCGGCGACCCGACGACCATCACGGTGGCCGACAACGCCGAACTTGTTCGCCGCGAGCATGGCATCGAGACCCCCATCACCCTCTTTGATATCAACGTGGGAGATTCTGCCGAGGTTCATGGCGATATGAACGGCGGCAGTCTTCTGGCCGACCGTGTCCGCATTCGAATCGAAGATGGACCCGGCATGGAAGTGGAGCTGCGCGGACGAGTCGCTGCCGTGGACACCATGGCACGGACACTTGCGCTGGTAGGGGATGCCACAGTGTACAACGTTTCGCCGTCGGCGGAGATCGTGCAGAGGACCTCGGGAGTTGAGACGCCGATCGAACTGGGGCAGATCGTTGTGGGTGACTCACTCGAAGTGAAGGGGACAACTCAAGCGGACGGCTCAGTGCTGCTCAGCCGTATTCGCGTCAAGATCGAGGATCTGGAAGACATGCGGGCAGAGGTCGAGTTCACGGCCAGGATCGCCACGATCGATTATTCGGCCGGCACGTTCACGGTGGAGGGGCACAGCGAGACCATCGTGACCGACAGCAATACCTCGATTTTTATGAAAGCGAATATCGACTCGAGCGGCACGCCGGCCGGCAAACCGGTTGACGGCGGTGACGGCGAAGGATTCCAGGATGAAGATCTTCGCACTCCCATAGCCTTTACGGATCTGCGAGTGGGTGATTTCGTGGAGATTCATGCCAATCGGATCGATGCCTCGACGCTCTACGCTGTCGCGATCGAGCTCGAAGACGGCGCCGCCGGGGACGGGTTGGAGGTAGAATTCAAAGCGAACCTGGCGTCGGTCGATCCGGTGAACGGGATTGTGACGTTCGACGGCCAGACCTGGACCGGCGTGGTAGCCCCCGGAGCCGATCTGAGAGGGTTAATGGATGAGTCGCTGACGCTGTTCGATTTCGTGGCGGGTCAATTGGTGGAAGTGGAAGGATTCCGGCAGGCAGGTGATACGCTGCAGGTAGTCAAGATGCATCGCGACAACAACTGAGCGGTGCTATTGCTGAGAAAGGGAACGTGGTGAGGACGTTCCCTTTTTCGCATTTCCCAACGCCCCCTGTTCGAACGTGATGGCGTGCAGAATGGTATCGACGAAGAAGTAGTTCTCCGCGCTGAAGGGCACGTACAGAAGACGCGCTTCCACCGGTGCAATGCCAACCGGCGCCGATGCGAGGCGCGTCTGCTTTGATGTCAGGTCGCGCTGGATAACTACTTCGGCGAGAGTCAACGCCTCGGTCAAACCGATGGTGGCCGGCTCACAACTTTTCTCCAGACGGTCCATGGTCTCGACCGGCAGGCGGCCCGAAGCCGTCGTCACTCGCTTGGTCAGTCGGTACATGCCCTCAAAGCTACGCATCGCGAACGCCGGAATGACCAACTGGTCGGACGGGTAGAGCCCTCCGAGCACGCTGCGGACGTCGGCGGCACTTGTGTCGGTCAGCCGAAACGCCCAGAATGGGAACAGCCGGTCATTCGCCGGTTTTGCGTTTGTCGCCGCGACAAGCTCCCGGTTCAATAGTCCGTTCGATTCCAAAAACTCCACTCGGTCGCAATTGTGACACGCGTAGACGCAGGAGCGCGTCTCGGGAAGGTCGACACCGCAATTGCCGCAACGATGTAACATTACCGATAAGCTGCCGAACTCGACGACAGTATCAACAGGCGACTGACTCGGTCTATCGCTCTCGTCCTGTCCTTCACCGGCCACTTTGCCGGTAACAGCATCGACGGCAAAGCGGCGCACGGTGCCGGTCGATGGTGATTCAACCAGATAGTAGGGGAAGTACACCATGGAGCCGCGTGGTCGGAAGAGGCGCGTGGCATGTCCGCCCGGTTTGACCTCTTCCAGTCTGCCGAGACTGCTCACAGTCTTTTCCGACCGGGCCAGGGCATCAGACCATGTTTGCGTAATGGGAAGCGATACGAACCCATCGGGCAAACTTTCGCGTGAGAACGGAATCATGTGGAGGAACTCCGTTCGCATACCCAGCGAGTACGGAATGGCCGGATCGGAGCCACAGGCGATTATGGTCGTACTGTACGGCACGAGATTGATGTCGGTGCGTGTGCGCTCCTCCGGTTCCGTATCGGAGAACTCGTCCTCGTTTTCGCACTCCACTTCGTAGGTGATGGTGCGAACTTTGAGCATGACGGCATCGATCTTCCAATACGGACAGAGAACGGCGGTGATGCTCAGGCCGGAATTCGTCAGCGGCAGACCGTTGTCCCGGCAGTACCGGTCGACCACGAACCGCACTTCCGACTTGGGCTTCTTCGCTCGCACCAGATAGGCGGGAGGCGTTTCGGGCATGATGATGCGAAGCACTGACGCGCAATGTGGGCAGGTGAGCACAAAGAAATTGCTTTGCAGCTCAAGCTCCCCACCGCAGCCGGGACAACTGACATCGATGCTGAAGCCGACTCTATGCTGGCTTGGTGTCGCCGCCATTGACCTGCTTTCCACACGAGCCGCAGAATTTCGAGCCGGGCACCAGCTCCGCCTGGCAATGAGGACATGCCAGTTTTGTGTCCAGCTTGTAGCCGCAGAAGAGACAGAAGTTCGCCTCCGTGGGAAGTTCCTTGCGGCAGGACGGGCACAAGTTCTGGACGACCATGGCGTGACCGCACCGGTAGCAGAAACGAGACTGCTCCGGCGTGTCGGTGTGGCAGGTCGGACAGGTGACGGTCGCCACCGGCTCGCGGCGCAGTTCCACCTGGTCGGGCGCGAACACTTTGGAGAGCATGGCCGGCATCATCACACCTACTCCGGCCCCCATGCCGAGGGCGGACCCGGTCGACGCGGGACCACCGGCGGTTCCCAGCCCTTTGGCCATCTCGAACTTGAGGAATTTGTCCAGATCCCCGACGGCCTCGAGACCGGAACGCTGGTCGATCATTTTGGATACTTCATCCGGCGGCGTGATGGATGAGATGTAAAAGTCCACGAGCGACAATCCGTACTTTTCAAACTCGACTCTGATTGTCTCTTTGAATTGATTCGCCAACTCGGTATACTGCTTTGGCAGATCGAGCACGGTATCGAGTTTTTCGCCAAGCAGATCGTTCAGGCGGGCGACGATGACATCACGCAGATAGTCCTGGATATCCTCGGTTGAGTACCGCGCCTGGCGGCCAACTATGGAATTCAAAAACAAACTCGGCTTGTCGACCCGCATGGTGTAGGCGCCGTGTCCGCGGAGCCGAACCAGCCCGAATTTGGAATCGCGGAACGTGACGGGGTCTCTGGTCCCCCACTTGAGATTGGTGAACACCTTGAGGTTGATGAAATAAACCTCAGCCCGGAACGGCGAATTGAAGGCGAACGGAAACGACAGTAGCCGAGTCAGGATCGGCAGGTTGAGGGTGGTCAGCGTGTGCCGTCCCACCGAGAATATATCGCAGGCGTGGCCGTCGCGGAAGAAAATGGCCAACTGGCTGTCCCGGACGATAAGCTGGGCGCCCAGCTTAAAATCAGCCGAGCCCTCCTGTGGCAGGCGGTGAATAATCTCATCGCCGCTGGGGTCCATCCATTCAATGACTTCAATCAGAAGTGACATAGGTCTCTCCAAGTGAAAAGGCGATTATATAGTCCAATAGGTCTATTGTCGGCAGAGTCTGCCGACCACTGAATAGTGGTTCGGCCGCGGGAACCTGGCGGGTCGAACGGGGCTTATAGGGAAAATAGTCCGTTTATCTCAGGAGATCCACGATGAGGTTCGAAAGTGTCGTTGACGCGATTGGTCACACCCCTTTGATCCGGCTCAACCGCCTGGTTTCACCGGACTCTGCTACCCTTTACGCCAAGATGGAAAGCTACAATCCGTGCGGTTCGGTCAAGGACCGGATCGGTGCCGCCATGATCGAAGCGGCGGAACGGGACGGAAAACTGAAGCCGGGCATGACGATAGTCGAGCCGACCTCCGGCAACACCGGAATCGCCCTTGCCTGGGTGGCGGCGGCGAAAGGGTACCGGTGCGTCATTATCATGCCGGAGACCATGAGCCAGGAGCGCCGGGCGGTCGTGAAGCAATTTGGCTGTGAACTGATCCTGACGCCAGGCACCGAGGGGATGAAAGGGGCAATCCGAGTGGCTGAGGAACTGGTTACCCAGCGGGGGTATTTCATGCCGATGCAGTTCAACAACCCGGCCAACCCGGCCATTCACCGAAAGACTACGGGACCGGAAATCATCCAGGATCTTGGGAATCTGCATCTTGACGCCTTTGTCTCGGGTGTTGGTACAGGGGGAACTGTCACCGGGGCAGGAGCGGTGTTGAAAGCGAAGTATGGGTGCCGCGTGATCGCCGTCGAACCTGAGGCCTCGCCGGTGCTTTCGGGTGGTCAACATTCCCCGCATCCGATTCAGGGAATCGGCGCCGGATTCATCCCTAAAAACTATGATGCCGGCGTGGTGGATGAGATCATTCAGGTGAAAAACGACGATGCCTTCGCCATTGCCAGGGGTCTGGCCAAACAAGAGGGGATTCTCGCCGGGATATCGTCCGGAGCGATCGTCTGGGCCGGACTTCGGGTGGCCACCCGTCTGGGGAAAGGGAAAACCGTGGTGACCTTTGTCTGTGATACCGGCGAACGATACCTGTCAACCAAACTGTTCGGCGAGTAGTATCAAAGCAAACACCAACGCTGTCGATATAATGGAATATGCTGGCGTTCTTTGAAGACATCAAAGCGATCTACCGCAACGACCCGGCGGCGCGGAATATCGAGTTCCTGCTGTATCCGGGGTTCCACGCGATCACCTTCCATCGGTTCAACCACTTTCTGTGGAAACTGGGGATCCCGTTCATACCGCGGCTTTTGTCCCAGTTCAACCGGTTTTTCACCGGTCTGGAGATCCATCCGGGCGCCAAAATCGGCAAGGGTTTTTTCGTTGACCACGGCGCCGGCGTGGTGATTGGTGAAACCACCGAGATCGGCAACAACTGCGTGCTGTTTCACAACGTGACGCTCGGCGGTACCGGCAAACATCACGGCAAGCGTCACCCCACCCTCGGCAACAACGTGCTGGTCGGCACCGGCGCCATTCTGCTCGGTCCGATCACGGTCGGGGACAATGTCAAGATCGGCGCCAACAGTTTTGTGGTGATGCGCGACGTCCCGCCAAACTGCACGGTGGGCGGCACTCCGGCCAGGATCATCAAGCGGAACAATGTTGAGGTCGACGAAGAACTGCCCAAGACGATCATCGATGTCGCCGCATAAGTGAGCTGCGGTCCTAACATCGCTAACAATATCCATATAAAAGAGCCCTTCTTGTTCAGATTGGGCCATTTCTCCGAAGAAAAACGTTGACAATATCGAGTTATCGCTCGATATTTAGATGGAGAGTTACCTGAATCGCGGCGAAGCTTTGGGGCCTGCCGGAACGGGCGGCTTTCCGATAGTGAATTGCTTTCGTTGTTACCACATACCCTCGGTTTCGCCGGGGGTATGCTGTATAGGTTCAACTTTGCGGTGTTCGACGTAACGCCCCACCGATCATGACGCCGATTATTCCTACAATCACGAGCGCCACTTGATACCATAGGGGCTGAACTCCCCGCGCAGCGAATGCCGAAACAAGCCCCATCACAACAATCACGGCCGCCAGCCAGTAGATGTGTTGCCCTGGTGTCTGCCGGGCTATGAGAACTGTCACATTTCCGCCGGCTGCCGCAAACACCAGGCCGGTCCCGAGAATCACGAGCGGCCAGGGCTGAAGCGGGAACAGGTTTCCCTTGTCCATGCCCACGCCAAAATGCTCCGGCACAAGAATGCCAAGTGCCGCGAAAAAAATGAGGGTGAGTACGGCCATGACAAGATATCCGGCGGCGACGGCCAGAATGCTTCGTACCATGATGCTATTCCTCTTCGACTGAGTTGGTAACCGACAGCGGAATAGTAGATTTGCTGAGTCCAAAAAGCAAGCCCGGGGGCGTGATACGCATCCGGGCACTATCAGGCCATGCCGGCCGCAATTATGCTACCACAGGTCGCTCATTTGTCGGCGGTGCCCAACGGCTTTCCCTGCGCAAATGATTCCTGCCTGGCTTGCAGTCCGTTTTCGTCCCAGGTGGTCCAGACACCCACCTTCTCCCCTTCGTGGTACTGTCCTTCTGTCCAGCGAAGTCCGTTCACTCGCCAGGTGGCAAAGGGACCCTGTAATCGACCGTTCTTGTAGGCGGATTGCTGCTGCTTCTGACCGGATTCATACCAAATGGTCCAGGTCCCTTCGGGAAGTCCCTGCAGATACATCCGCTCTTCCTGTTTGGCTCCACTCGGATACCAGGATACCCAGGAACCGTGTTCTTTCCCACGATTGCAGAACCACTCCTCTTTGCGCTGACCGTTGGCGTACCAGCGCGTCCAGTGGTCATCCGGTTTCCCCCGATAGAACTTTCCCTTTTCCTGCACCTGGCTATTCTCGTAAAGGGCGACATACGGCCCGTGAAGCTGACCCGACAGGTAGCGGCAGGTTTCCTTCTGGGCGCCGTTTTCATAGTAGGTGACCCAACTGCTCGAACGCACCCCCTGCTCGTAGGTTCCCTGGGTCTCCTTTTGGCCGGAGGGGTACCATGAGGTGAACTGTCCCTGTTTGACAGCCGTCCCGGTGGAATCGCTTTGTTCCATCCATTGGGCTTTCAGACGGTGGTCCGGATAATATTCCCGCTTCTGACGGAATGTGCTGCTACAGGCGCTAAGCAGCAACGCAGCGATAAGAAAAATCGAGGTGGCAACTAAAGTCTTTTTCATGACAGATATCTCCCGAGTTGTTTCGGTCAGTATCTGTCATTATCGGATCGGCCGGACCGAAATTTGAGTTGAATGTCGTCGATGGTTGTCGGTACTAACGGCGTGACATTCGTCGATTGCCCAACTTTTGAACAACCGTACCACAGAAATACCTATGAAAATGGGCAGAGGTATGAGACCTCTGCCCCGCTGAAATCTGACTATGATGACAGGATCAGTAGGAGTACTGTGGCTCCCAGCCGTTGGCCCCTTTGGGGAGCAGGTCGAGAAAATGCCATACGGCGCAGAAGTCATCACCTGGGCCGAAGTAGGTCTTTGCTACCTGGAAGATTCTCCCCTTCTTATCGCGCACGAACGCCGAGACACCGGGCCAGGGGCTTTCGTCTTTTGAGGCGAACCCCATGTCGGCGAAGAAGCGGGTGCCGTAGCTCGAGAACATGCGGAATTTCCAGCCCCGCATCTGGCCGAACGCCCGTTGGGTTTGATAGTCGTCGGGAGAGACGACTACGAACGGCAAACGGTTTTCCATGTGCCAGTAGATGCCGTTGAACCCATCGGCCCACAACGTACAGTAGCGGCACGCTTTTCCCATGTTGTGCACAACAATCAGCTCGTTGCGCTCGTCGAAAAGGCTGGACAACGTGACATCGGCCCCCTCCCACGTCTTGAACGTGTAGTCAGAGATTTCCTTTTTGGGGAGCTTCTTGCGGAGTTTGGTCAGTTTCTGTTTGGTCTTGAGAATCTCTTTTTCGAGCTTCTGGACTTCTTTCGCCGCGCCGGGGGTCGCCGTTCGCGCCATTTGGTTACTCCTTCTGATGACTGTTTGATGAGACAATCTAATATCGATGAGCCTGGTACACAATAGGCTCGATATCACATGTGAACTTGCAGCCTTAACGTGAAGTATCTGCCAGTTGCTTTGCCTCTTTCGCTCGACGCGCGACCATTCTATATTGCCGCCTGACATGCAGCCCAATACAACAGAAGGATGGTCGCGATGATCTGCCGTGCCTTGCTCCGTTTGACTTCGTTTATTCTTGTGATCCCGCTCACATTCATAACCTCGGTTGCACTTGGCGCAGACCCAGACACGGCCAAGGCCGAAAAGAAATGGGATGTCACCAACCCCGGCGTCCCCTGCGACACGCTGGAGTTTGACGCCACCGAGGGGACCTGGACAAGTCTCGATGTCAGTCCCGACGGACGGAAGATCGTGTTTGACCTGCTTGGGGATATCTACGCCATGCCGATCACCGGCGGCAATGCTACGCTGCTTTCCGGCGGTTTGCCGTACGAGACACAACCGCGGTTCAGCCCGGACGGGAAATGGATTTCGTTCACCAGCGACCGCGGCGGCGCGGACAATATTTGGATCATGCACACGGATGGCTCCGAGCGCACGCAAATCACCAAAGAAGATTACCGTCTTCTGAACAACGCCAACTGGCACCCCAACGGACAGTATATCATCGCACGGAAGCATTTCACCAGCGAACGAAGCATGGGAGCCGGTGAGATGTGGCTATACAAGATTCCGGAAGGGGGAGGCGGGGTTGGGCTGACCACTCGGAAGAACGACCAGCAGGATGCCGGCGAACCAATCTTCTCGCGCGACGGTAAGTTCCTCTACTGGTCCGAGGATATGACGCCAAGCGGCTATTTCGAATACAATAAAGACCCCAATGGCACGATCTATGTTGTCCGCCGTCTTGACTTGCAGACCAACGAGATCCGAGACATTATCAGCCTCCCCGGCAGCGCGGTGCGTCCGCAGATCAGCCCTGACGGGAAAATGATGGCGTTTATCCGCCGCGTCCGCGCGAAATCGGTCCTGGCGCTGTACAATCTGGAGAGCGGCGAAGTTCGGCATTTGTGGAATGGTCTCGATGAGGACCAGCAGGAGACCTGGGCGATTTTCGGTGTCTACCCAGGCTATTCGTGGACACCCGATGGCAAAAGCATTGTCATCACAGCCAAAGGGAAAATCTGGCGGGTCGATGTCGCCACTGGTCAGTCGACCGAGATACCGTTCAAGGCTCACGTAGTTCAGACACCTGCCAAAGCTATCCGGTTCGATCAGACAGTAGCGGGAGAGACATTTCCAGTCAAGGTCATCCGGTGGCCATCTGTTCTAACTAACGGCAGAGATGTAATCTTCCAGGCGCTTGGATATCTCTACAAATACAATCCGGCCACCGGTGCCCGCGCTCGAATTACCAAACAGACCGACCATTTCGAATTTGCGCCTTCGCTCAGCCCAGACGGCAAGTCGCTGGTCTGTGTTACCTGGAACGATCGCACCGGCGGCAGAGTGGAGTTGGTTCGTCTGGACAATGGACAGGAACGTGCACTTGTGAATCGTCCCGGACACTATGTAACCGCCTCATTCAGCCCGGACGGGCAGTGGGTAGTCTATCATCGAGGTGGCGGCGATGGGTTCCGCGGACGGATTTGGGACGATGACCCCGGAATCTATATCATCGATGCCGCCGGCACGAAGGAGTCAAGGTTCCTCACGCGTGAAGGCAGGCAACCGGTGTTCAGCAAAGATGGACAACGGGTCTATCTGCTTTCAAACGAAGGGAAGAAATCTGCGCTGATAAGCGTGGATCTGCTCGGCTCGGATCGGCGCGTGCATGTGACATCGGAGCGGGCGGTCGATTTCCGCCTCTCCCCCGACGAGAATTGGCTGGCGTTCGAGGAACTCTGGCAATCATATGTGGTGCCGTTCCCGCACGGGAATGTACCACTCGACATTGCGCCAGAGATGAAAAGCCTTCCAGTGAGACGCCTGTCGTCGGATGCCGGCACCTATCTCAGTTGGTCACCTGAAAGCAAAACAGTCCGGTGGAGCCTTGGCTCACAGTTGTACAGCGTTGAAGTAGCCAAGCTATATGCGGAGGCACCGACGAGCGATAGTGCAGACAAGAAGGCGGATGAAGATAAACCTAAGGTGAAACCGGACTCGGTCAACCTTGGCTGGCAGGAACCATGCGACATTCCGAATACTGATCTGTATTTCGTAGGCGCGAAGATACTCCCGATGAACGATATGTCGATTATCGAGAACGGTGTCGTCCATATCAAAGGTCAGAAGATTGTTGAGGTCGGGACAAAGGACAAGATCGCGATTCCGGCGAATGCCAAGGTGATCGATGTGAGCGGGATGACTCTAATGCCGGGACTGGTCGACATTCATGCCCACCCCTGGTCCTCGAACAGCGACATCTACCCGCAACAGGACTGGGCGTATCTGGTGAATCTGGCGTTCGGGGTCACCACCATGCACGACCCAAGCAACAACTCCCAGATGGTGTTCGCCAATGCGGAACTGGTCAAGAAGGGAACCTGGCTTGGGCCGCGCGTTTTCTCCACCGGTACCATTCTGTACGGCGCCGAAGGGGATTTCAAGACCGTGATCAACTCGTATGAGGATGCCGTCAGCGCTATCAAGCGGACCGCTGCCTGGGGTGCCTTTTCTGTCAAAAGCTATAATCAGCCACGCCGAGAGCAACGACAGATGGTGATCAAAGCCGCGCGCGAGTTGGGAATAGAAGTTGTCCCCGAAGGGGGTTCCTGCCTGTACTACAACATGACGCACCTCCTCGATGGCCACACCACGCTGGAACATCCCGTACCCGTAACGCCTCTGTACGACCCGGAATTGCGTCTGCTGGGCCGATTCGGCACTGGTTACACGCCTACCCTGATCGTGGGCTACGGTGGATTATGGGGCGAGAACTACTGGTACCAGCATTACAATGTCTGGGAGAACAAGCGGCTGATGAATTTCACCCCGCGCTCAGTGGTCGACCCGCGCTCGCGCCGTCGCCCGATGGCGCCCGAAGAGGAGTACCATCATTTCGCGCTGGCGAAAACAGCGACCGACGTGCTGCACGGTGGCGGCAATGTAGAGATCGGCGCGCACGGACAGTTGCAGGGGCTTGGCGCGCACTGGGAGACATGGATGCTTCAGCAGGGCGGGATGACGAATCACGAAGCACTGCGCTGCGCCACCTGGATGGGAGCGCGGGCGATTGGACTCGATAAGCAGCTTGGCAGTATTCAACCGGGATTACTGGCCGATCTGATCGTGATTGACGGCGACCCCCTAACCGATATTCGGCAATCGGAAAATATCAAGTACGTGATGGTGAACGGCCGTCTCTACGACGCGATGACGCTGGATCAGCTTGAGCCGGAGAAGAAGCCACTTCCCGAAGGTCCCAATCTCGACGGCGTGCTGGGCACGGATGTGGGGCACGGGTGTATTGGGGAGTGATTGAGGCGTCGGTCCCGCCGCAAGTGGTGGGGTACCAAGTGGATGTGTGGTGTCGGGCGTCCTCGCCCGACACGCGATCCGCCTCGCAGAAGCCGTCAGGCGGGGACGCCTGACGGCACAGCGACTCGACAGTATCACTTGGTGGCACGGTTACACAATCAACATCAACCCGTCGTCGATGAGTTTGGTAAGTTCCTTGTGCGTGCGGGCCTTGGCTTCCAGGTTTTGCTTGATCTCCAACCGGAGCTCCGGATACAGGCTCTTCTTGAAGAGGATCTCCAGAATCTCCATAGAGGCCAGCCAATCGTGCGGGTGATTCGCTTTCAGGTCGGCCCACAGACCGGGCAGCTCGTCATATGGACGGCGGTGCTCGCGAATGTCACGTATCTGCTGATACAGAGCATGAAGCCGCTTGGCGTGCACGTCGTAGGTAACCTTGATTGTTCGTTCCTTAGGAATTAGCGGCACCTGGTCGTAGGCATCTTTGTCTGCGGCACCTGAGAACACCGACACGATTTTCTCCCCTACCGCCATATCGAACGTCCCCCAGTCCGGCTTGTACAGCACGCGGTCGCCAAAGGTCACTCTGCAATTGCTGATGATCAAGAGAATGACCTTGCCGTTCCGGCGCTCGATCCGGTCAAGATGCCCTTTGACAACAACGCCGCCATCAAAACTGAGCGTGATATCTTTACCCGTCTCGATCCCGTTCTCTCGAAGCTGGCTGTCGGTCATCGACTCCAATGCAATGCTCGTGCCTTTCAGTCGCCCCACCGGCGAGCCAAACCCATCGGCATGATAATCCTTGCCGTGACCATCGACCTGTTTATAGTCATAAGCGAGCGCCGACGGCCCGGTGGTTTTCAGATAGACCGGCTGACCAGTTTTCCCCGGAATAATCTCGGTGAATCGCCCGGTCAGTTGTAGCCCCGATGAAAACTGGCAACTGCAGACATTGGCGCATTCGATCGCCTTATTTAGGCCCTCGGTCCCACCAACGGTGTACGCCATTGCAGCGACAAACTGGTCGAGCACGTGATTGAGATGGTTGAAATCCGGCGTCACGAACAGTTGCGGCTGTTTGGTAGTGATATCGAACGCATAATTGGCGGCATCGATCGTATACGGAATTTTCTTCACGTTCTCTTCAAGGCAGGACACCGCTTCACCAATCGACGACAAGAGCCCGGCCCCATAGATCTTTGGGTTCTCCATCGAGCCGATAAGGCCATACTCCACGGTCCACCAGTGTAATCGGCTCAATCGAGCCATCTCAGATGGTTCTCCCAGGTTCGCCTGGCGCTCCAGCACATCGTTCATCGCCCGGTCGACCTCCTTCGGGTCGGTGTCCGGCGCTTCTTTGAGAATCGAGAGATGGCGGATTGCCTGGTACAGTTCGAAGTCCTTCTTTGAGGACATCGCCTTGGTCCCGACCTCGCCGAACCGTTTCAGGTACGCGGCATACTCGCCATCGACAATAATCGGCGCATGCCCGGCTGCTTCGTGCACGATGTCCGGGGCCGGAGTATACTCGATATGATGAATCTGCCGCATGTCACAGGCAATGACGAGCACTTTGTACGCCTGGAACTCCATGAACGCGGCCGGCGGGATGAACCCATCGACCGCCACCGCTCCCCAGCCGATCTTGCCGAGTATGTCGTTCATGTCCTCGATTCGCGGAATCGCTTCCAGGTTGATGCCCGTATTGAGCAGGCCGGTGAAGTAAACGCGGTGGGCGTTTTCTTTGAGGATATGTACCGCCTGTTTCATGATGTAGCGCCAGACGGCGTGGTCGACCGGGGTGTAGTCATTGAACCGCTGGTCGACGGCGAACTGCCGAAGATGATTCGGAAGTCTGCCCACCTGGGGGTTGTTGGTTCGAAATGCCGCCATGGTGGCCGACTGCGTGTTAGGCATGACACCGTTCTCCTTGTGCACCGGATCGGAAATGATGACCTGCCTGCCGCGCCGCGATTCCGGCAGCGGAGGCGCGTTGTCAACATATACTAAACAAGTCTAATATAAATACGGTTCGCCGGGTGGACAAGAGTTTGTTGGCCGGGTGACTCGGAACCAGTCCGCGCGGACGCCGGTTGAAAGAGTACCGGCTGCGGATTGGCGATCAAGGAGTTTGTCGGTCTATGAGCGGGCCAGAAAGGGCTTGATTCGAAACCGGTTGGCCGCTATGTTGGAGCGCGTTGTCTGTCGGTGAAACCGGCGGTGCGACGGTGCGATAATGGGCGGCAACGACCGTACATAACAGGAATTTTTGGTATGGCGGATGTGATCGGAATCAGGGGATACGACTTCGTAGAGTTCTATGTGGGCTCGGCCAAGCTTTCGGCCTATTGGTTCGCCAAGGCCCTTGGCCTGGAAATGACCGGTTATCAGGGACCGGAGACCGGTGTGCGGGACCGCATCTCGTTCTTGCTCACCAAGAACAAACTCAAATTCGTCATTACCTCGCCGCTGCAGCCGGGCACCTACGACATTCAGGGGTTCGTATCCCGCCACGGCGATGGTGTCAAGCGCTGGGCGATCGAGGTTGACAGTGTCGAACAGGCATTCCGCTACGCCACGCAGCACGGCGCCGTCATGGTGACCAAACCACATCGCATCGAGGATCACCACGGGTATGTCGAGGAGGCCGCTATCCGGCTCTATGATGACACGGAACTCATGTATATTAACCGGGACCATTACGACTATATTTTCCGACCCGGATTCTGCAGCCCGATCCAGAAGATCGAGTTAACGTGCCAGGAGACCGGGATTGTTGGCATTGACCACATTGTCGGGAATGTCCGCGAAAACGAGATGAACCTCTGGGCCGAGTATTTCAACAAGACGATGGGGTTCGAGACTTTTGTCGATTTCAAGGCCGGCGATATCGGCACCAGGTACTCGGCACTTCTTTCTAAGGTTGTGCGCAGCTCAGACAGTCAGATTCGTAACCCGATTAACGAACCGTTTCAAGGCCTGAAAAAATCGCAGATCGAGGAATACATCGAACAGTACCAGGGCTCCGGCGTACAGCATATCGCCATCGCCACGGACAATATCGTCCAGTCCATCGCGGCCCTTCGCGCCAACGGCGTGGAGTTTCTGTATGTGCCCGACACGTACTACGATGCTCTGCGGAAACGAGGCGACTTGAAGATCGAAGAGAGTGTGGATGACCTCCAGAAACACGGGATACTCTGCGATATCGAGGGGAACGGCTACCTGCTGCAGTTGTTTACCAAGCCGATTGGGGACCGCCCGACGTTCTTCTTCGAATTCATTCAGCGCCACGGCGGAAGCCAGGGGTTTGGCAAAGGGAATTTCCAGGCGCTGTTCGAATCGATCGAACTTGACCAGAAGCTGCGCGGCAACCTCGACCGCGAGTACCAGACGGGGCTGCCGGCCTGCTGAGCCGATCCCTGGCACACATTTGAAGGAGAAGGTTCATGCCGTTTTATCATAAACTGGGGAAGATTCCGGCCAAGCGACATACGCAATTCTACAAACCGGACGGCAAGTCGCTATACCGCGAAGAACTGTACTCCACGCTCGGCTTCTCCGGCGTCTACTCGAACAAGTACCACATTCACATGCCGACCTCCGTGCACAAGGTGCGCGAGGTGCCGCTCCACAAACCGGTAGACTGGCCGGATGCCCCGCTGCAGTATTACCACTTCTTCACCGACAGGAAGAAATCTGCCGGTGATTTCATCACCTCGCGCAACCTGTTTTTGGCCAATCCGCATTGCGCCATTTCGACCGCGCATCCGTCCGCCGACACCGACCTGTTTTTCAAGAATGCGTACGCCGATGAGTATGTGTTCATTCATCATGGCCAAGGCGCCCTCCTGACCGAGTATGGTCGCCTTCCGTTCGTTGAGGGAGACCAGATGATTATCCCCAAGGGGATCCCGTATCAAATCAAGTTTGAGTCCTGGAAAAACAACAAGATGCTCGTGGTCGAGTCGGATACGGCCTACGACATTCCCCATCATTTCCGCAACGAATACGGTCAGCTTGAAGAGAGCGCGCCATATAGCGAACGGGATATCAAGGTACCCGAGTACATGGAGCCGTTCGATCAGATCGGCGAGTTCAAGCTCATCGTAAAGGCCGGGAACCGCTTTTTTGAATATATTCTGCACCATCACCCGTTCGATGTGATTGGGTGGGACGGGTATCACTATCCATATGCGCTGAATATCAAGGATTACAATCCCAAGGTCGGAAAGCTGCATTTGCCGCCGCCGACGCACCTGGCGTTCAATACCAAGCACTTTGTTCTCTGCAATTTTGTGCCGCGCCCGTTCGATTTCGACCCCAACGCCATTCCAGTCCCCTACTGGCATTCCAACTGCGACAGCGATGAAGTGCTCTATTATGTCGAAGGAGATTTCATGTCGCGTTCCGGGATCGAGGAAGGCTCGGTCACGCTGCATCCGTCGGGCATGCCGCACGGTCCTCAGCCGGGAAAGACCGAGGCGTCGCTGGGCGCCAAAGAGACAAACGAATACGCCGTTATGATCGATACGTTCATGCCCCTCAGGCCGACCCTGAATGTTCGGGAGACGCTCGATGAGCGGTATACCCAGTCCTGGCTGCCGAAGGGGTAAACCACCCACTTTCTACCGAGGACAATAATGCGACTGTCCGGAAACTCGCGTTATGATTAGAATCCCCCCACATATTCAATCGCTTCAACCGTACGTAGCCGGCAAACCGATTGCCGAACTGGCGCGGGAGAAAAATCTCTCCCGAATCGTCAAACTTGCTTCCAACGAAAACCCACTTGGCCCCTCGCCAAAGGCGCTCGAGGCGGCCCGCCTGGCGCTTCTGGAAAGCCATCGTTATGTCGATCCGGGCAGCTACGACCTAGTGCATGCACTTGCCGTCAAGCATCACAAACCGCCCCAGCAGATCGTCTGTGCTTCAGGCGTCGACGCGCTGTTAGGGTACATCATCAAGGCGTTTTCCGAGGATGGCGATGAGGTACTGACGTCGGAGGGGACCTTCATCGGCATTTACGTCAACACGAACAAACACCGCCGCCGCCTTTGTCAGGTACCACTACGCCAGTACCACTATGATCTAGACGCCATACTGGATGCCATTTCGCCGCATACCCGGATTATCTACATTGCCAACCCCAACAATCCGACCGGCACAATCGTCACCGCCGCGGAGTTCTCGCAGTTCATGACTAGAGTGCCGGCGGACATCCTGGTAGTGTTGGACGAAGCCTATTACAGCTATGCGGCCACCAACCCTGAATATCCCAGAGGGCTGACTTTGAATCACGAAAACTTGATCGTCGCCCGAACCTTCTCTAAGGACTACGGCCTGGCCGGCCTTCGGCTTGGCTTTGCAGTCGGCGCTGAGTATCTCATTCGTGAACTCTACAAGGTCAAACTGCCGTTCGAACCGAATTATATCGCCCAGTGTGCCGGCATCGCTGCGCTGACAGATGACGAATTTATCCGCAAGGTCGTTGTGCTTAATGAGAGAAACCTGGCCAGGATGTCATTTCGACTGGCGGAACTGGGAATACAGCAGGTGCATTCCGATGCCAACTTCATCCTTATGCTCATGCCCACGGAGCAGTTCGCCATGGATTTCAATGCGGCCTGTCTTGAGCGCGGTCTGATACTGCGTCACGTCAGGTCGTTCGGCATTCCCAATGGCATCAGGATAAACTCCGGCACCAATGAAGAAATCTCTTTTGCACTTGCGGTGATCGAAGAAGTATACGCGCAGCTTCATGGCCGCGAGCACGGCCGCTTGCCGAACACGAACAAAGGGTGAGCGAGTGAAGTTCGTCAGTATTGTCACACATAAGGGAGACGAGCGCCTGGGGCTGTGGTATGACGGTGACGTCATCGATGTGAAAGAAGCCGCCGCCCATCTCTCGCTGGACCTTCCGGCCACCATGGCTGAGTTTCTCAAAGGAGAAGACCGTTATATGGATCGCGCCCGGCGCGTACACGAGGCACATCAGTCGGGACGATTCACCAAGGCGATTCCGCGTTCCACGTACCACCTCCTGGCACCGGTGCCGCACCCGACTTCCTGTCGCGACGGGTACGCTTTCCGCCAGCACGTCGCCACCGCCCGTCGCAACCGCGGACTGGAGATGATTCCCGAGTTCGACCAGTTCCCCGTGTTTTATTTCACCAATCATCACAGCATTTTCGGCCCGGGGGATGTCACCGTGGAAAGCGACCACCTGCAGCAACTTGATTTCGAGCTGGAGGCCGCTATCGTCATCGGGAAAAGAGGCCGCAATATTGAAACGCATGATGCCCATCACTACATCGCCGGTTTCATGGTCATGAACGACCTCTCGGCGCGTGTCCTCCAAATGGATGAGATGAAACTGAGCCTCGGACCGGCCAAAGGAAAGGATTTCGCCACCGCGCTCGGCCCCTGGCTGGTGACGCCAGACGAGATCGATGCCCATGAGATTTCCACGCCGCACGGAAACACCTGGGACCTTCAAATGAAGGCGTTCCATAACGGCAAACAGGTCTCCGACGGCAACATGAAGGAGATGAACTGGACGTTTGCTGAAATCATCGAGCGTGCCTCATACGGTGTCGACTTGTATCCGGGGGATGTTATCGGTTCGGGCACGGTCGGCACCGGCTGTTATCTCGAACTGAACGGCAGCGGTGCCCTCAGAGCCAAAGAGCGCGGCGAAAAGTTTCAGCCGACGTGGCTGCAGGCAGGAGACACTATCGAGCTTGAGATTACCGGTCTTGGGAAACTAAAAAACGTCATCAAGAAAGCGCCTCACGACCACTCGATCCTCGCCAGGAAGAGAACCGCATGAGCATGCGAGATATCAATCCGAAGGATGTCTCCGTCCGAGAGATATTTACCCTTCTTCAGGGGGGTGTGGCACCACGTCCAATCGCCCTCGTCTCGACGATCTCCGCCAAAGGTGATGTCAACCTCTCCCCTTTTTCGTTCTTCAACGCGTTCGGCGGCAACCCACCCACCGTGGCCTTCTCCCCCTCCCGCCGGCAACGAGACGGCAGCATCAAACACACGTACTCGAATCTGATGGCCACTAAGGAGTGTGTCATTCAGGCAGTCACGTATGCGATGGTCCAGCAGGTCAGTCTCGCTTCCACAGAATACGCTGAGGGGGTCGACGAATTCCAAAAGACCGGCCTGACCCCGGTTCCTTCGGATCTCGTCAAGCCACCGCGTGTGAAAGAGTCGCCGTTTCAAATGGAGTGCACGCTCAAAGAAATGGTTCATCTTGGCGACGGTCCCGGCTCGGGCAATCTGGCGATCTGCGAGGTGCTGCGATTTCACGTAGCGGAGGACATCTTTAAGGACGGTGTCATTCACCCGGACTTTATCGATCTCGTTGGCCGCAACAGCGCCGACTTTTACACGCGAGCTTCCGGCGACGCTATCTTTTATGTCAAGAAGCCGCTCGAAAGACGCGGCATCGGATACGACCAGTTGCCGGAGTTCATTAGGACCTCAACTGTCCTCAGCGCCAACAATCTTGGGCAGCTTGGCAACACCGAGCGAATTCCTGCCGAAGAAGAAGTGACTTCGTTTGTTGCCGATTTAACGCCGATCGAGGGGGACGAGCATGCGCTTCACCGGTTTGAGCAGCGTAGTAACTACCACGGTATGACGCGCGTATGCGTATATCTTCTGGCCACCGGCTCCCCGCTCGCCCGGCACCTGCTGGAACGGTCCGCCAAATGTGCGCTCGAACACAACGATATTGAATTCGCTTGGAAGGTGCTTCTGCTCGGTCACCGCACCGGGCACCAGACATAGTCTCTCGTATCGGCAGGAGTCCCCACTTCAATGAAAGAGCCGCTGTGGTGTCCGACACATGAGCGCATCGAGCAGAGCAACATGTCGCGTTTTCTGGCGTATGCGGAAAAACGGACCGGGGGGGCATTTGCGAGCTATGACGCGTTGTACCAGTGGTCCATCAGCGATATCGAATCCTTCTGGGAAGCTGTATGGCAATTCGGCGAAATAATCCACTCGCAGCCATATTCACGTGTTCTCTCCGAACGAACGATGCCCGGTGCAAAGTGGTTTGAAGGCGCGCGGCTCAATTTTGCCCGTAACCTGCTTAGACATCGCCACGCCAGGCCGGCGATCATCGCCCAGCGCGAAGCGGAGCCGCCCACGCAGATCAGCTATGACGAATTACATCGCCTGGTAGCCAAATGCGCGCACGGACTGCGGGAGTTGGGCATTGGTCCGGGAGACCGGGTTGCTGCGTATGTCTCGAACATCCCCGAAGCGGTGATCGCTATGCTCGCGGTGACAAGTATCGGGGCGGTCTGGTCCTCCTGCTCGCCGGATTTCGGACTCCAGGGAGCGGTCGACCGGTTTGGACAGATTACGCCAAAAGTGCTCATATCGGTCGACCGATATGTCTATCAGGGGAAAACGGTTGAATTGACAGACCGCGTACAGCATCTTGTAGAGAAAATTCCGCAGATATCTAAGGTCGTAGTTATACCGTCAAGCTCGGATTTTGGGACGACAGACATCAATCGTGCGATCGACTGGCAGACTCTGCTCGACAATAACGCAGCGGATATCGAATTTGCCGAGCTGCCATTCGATCATCCCGTGTATATTCTGTATTCGTCCGGCACCACCGGTATCCCCAAGTGCATGGTCCACGGCGGGGGAGGAACACTGGTACAGCATTACAAAGAGCTGGCGCTGCACACCGACCTCAGGCACGAAGACACAATCTTCTATTACACCACCTGCGGCTGGATGATGTGGAACTGGCTGGTGAGTTCTCTGATGGTCGGTGCGACCGTGTATTTGTATGACGGAAGCCCCTCGTATCCGAACATTGAAGTACTCTGGCAAGCGATCGAGCAACAGAAGATATCCATCTTCGGAACCAGTCCCCGCTTTCTAACCGCCTGCCAGCATGCCAGACTGATTCCGAAGAGAGACTTCGACCTGTCGTCATTGCGGACGATCCTTTCCACCGGCTCGCCATTGTCCAGTGACAATTTTGAATGGGTTTACAAGAACGTCAAGTCGGATCTGCAACTCTCATCGATCTCCGGAGGCACTGATATCATCTCCTGCTTCATGCTCGGCAATCCGCTTCTGCCTGTCTTTTCAGAGGAGATCCAGTGCCGCGGGCTGGGGATGAAAGTCGAAGCCTACGATGACAACGGCCGTCCGGTCATCGAAGAGACCGGTGAACTGGTCTGCACCGCCCCATTTCCATCGATGCCGAGCTACTTCTGGAATGATCCCGATGGTTTCAAGTATCGCTCGGCCTATTTCGAGGTCTTTCCTGGCGTCTGGCGGCACGGCGATTTCATCCGCATTACCGAAAACGGCGGGGTTGTGGTCTACGGCCGTTCGGATGCCACCCTGAATCCGGGCGGCGTGCGCATCGGCACTGCTGAAATATATAACGCGGTCGAAGCCATGCCTGAAATATCCGACAGTATCGTGGTGGCTCAGCGATGGAATCACGACGTTAGGGTCGTATTGTTCGTGGTGACGGCCGAAGGGATCGAATTGGACGAGGCTCTCAAGTCACGTATTCGCGAGACTATCCGCAACCACGCCACGCCGCGCCACGTGCCCGCGGTCGTTCTTCCGATCAGGGAAGTTCCTCGCACGTTGAACGGCAAGAAAGTGGAGGTGGCCGTGACTCGCGTGATCCATGGCGAGAAGGTCCCGAACAGTGAGTCGCTGGCTAATCCGCGTTCGCTCGACCAGTTCGTGAATATTGCGGCTTTAGGTTAACGACTTTCGCAGCTCAGTATCCCCGTTCGCTTGGCTGCTCAAAAATAAGAGGGACAGGTTGTGCCTGTCCCTCGTCTTGTTCCAAATTCCCAACCGGTCAATGTCAGTGCGCATGTACCGACATGGCCTGTGACAGTCGATCGAGCGCCTCTTGCACGTCACGCGAGGCGGCCTCGGCAGCCTGGAGATACCGGCGCGCCTGATCTTTGTTTCCGGCCTTCAGCGCCTCCACCGCCTGGTTGGCCGATTGGTGCACCCGTTTGTGGTAGTCCTCGATCGAAGCAAACCCGTTGAGATGAGAATACTTTTTCTGCCCCTCGGAATAGTACCACTTTCCAAACTGACACTCGCGATGTGTCAGGACCTTCCAATCGTTGAAATTGGCGCGACTATCTAGTACTGCCTCGAGCTTGTGCATGTAAGTTCCGTGCTGCTGTTTGGCGAGGGCCAAGATTCCAGTATCAGCACCCAATACATTGAACGTCGCCACCATCTGCCTCAGACCCTCGGCCTGGCGGTTCAATTCTTCGGCCGCTGCTGCGGATTGCTCGGCGCCGGTCGCCGTCTCCTTGGTCACCGAGGAAATATGCTCGATGTTCTTCGATATCTGCTCGGCTGCCGACGACTGTTCTTCGGCCGCGGTGGCGATCTGCTGGACCATATCCGTCACACGCTGCGCCATCACGACGATCTCGTTCAGGCTGCTGCCGGCTTTGTCCGCCAGGTCGCGCCCTTTGTCCACTTGCTGGATGCCCGCCTCCATCGAGTTGACCGCATCGTCGGTCTGCTTCTGAATCCCCTTGATCATTTCGGTGATCTCGCCGGTCGCCTTGCCGGTTCGCTCGGCCAGCTTACGCACCTCATCCGCCACCACGGCAAAACCGCGGCCCTGTTCTCCGGCGCGGGCGGCCTCGATGGCGGCATTCAGCGCCAGCAGGTTGGTCTGGTCGGCGATGTCGTCAATGACTCCGATGATCTCCCCGATCTGGTCCGCCGATTTGGCCAGTTTGGTGATCGATTCGGCCGATTCACGAACCACGTCGGCGATCTTCTGCATCCCCTGAATCGTGTCATTGACGATCTGTCCACCGCCCGTTGCGGTGTCGGCGGCCCCTTTGGCCGAGTTGGTCGCCTCTGACGCGTTCTTCGAGGATTCCAGGATTGTGGCCGTCATTTCCTCAACGGCCGTTGACACTTGGTTCACCTGGTCCGCCTGGTCCTTGGCGCCCCGGGCCATCTGCTCCGAGGTAGCGGCGATCTCGGTGGCGGCGCTGACCAGCTCGCGGGCATTGCTGTCCAGTTGCCGAATTATCGTTGTGAGATTTGTCGTCATAGTCTGAAACGAATTGCCGAGAATATCTTTCTCGGACTTTGGCTTCACCTGAACGGTCAGGTTGTTGGTAGAAATCTGTTCAGCAGCTGTAGCCAGTTCCTTCATATAGTCAATAAATTTGCGGAACGATGCAGCCAGAAGGCCTACCTCATCTTTCTGATTGATATCGATAACATGCTGAATATCCCCAATGGCGATATCTTCGGCAACCTTGGCAATGCTATTGACCGGACGCGCAATGCCGCGAGCTATAAAAAAGGCCAGCAACGCACTAAGACAGAAGGAGACGATTGCCAGAATGATCCCGATTGAATTGGCTCGGGCGGTTGTGGACTCAACTTGCTCCATCCCCACTAGGAATTCCGCTTCGGCCTCAGTTTCATACGCCTTCAACTTCTCCTGAATCTCCATGAACGTGGCATCAAACCCGGCCATGAGCTTATTGCCCGCCTTTGGTCCATCTTTGACATACACCGCCGCCATCTCGATTCCTGCGTTGTAGTACTGTTCGAATGATGTTCCCATCGACTTAAGCTGATCCTTGTGTTCGGGATCAAGATCGTAGAGCTTCTGGAGCTGATCCCGGAATTCTTTGGCGGCGCTATCCGCAAGCCCGAGCCCGTCGCTCAATCCGTCGAGACCTCTCGTCGCTGAAATATCGCTGCAATACTGCTGTACCTGAATGGTTGCCTTGATTAGTTCGTTGGTTCCGTCCAGAATCGGGTACACAACCTCTTGATTGTGGTGGGCAGATGCTTTGATGCCATTGTAATTGAACAGGTTGAACCCTGCCAAAGTTAACATGATTGCAATCACGATGCCGAAGCCGATATATAGCTTGCTCGCGATTCTGATGTCCTTCCAGCTCATGGCAAATCCTCCGCTTACCTCTACTTGCTTGAATTCCCGTACATGTCTCATACTGTCTTGATGACAATTCACCATCTGTTGCTGTGCCGTCGGTTAGATGCAGCCACGGCAGTCGCTCTAAAAGCCATACTTGACCTCAAATGCTGTAGTAAGTTTGCTGCTCTTCGGTACTTCGCCGGCTCCGACGAAGCTCGACCGGTTCGACCAGTCGTGCCGGATTTCAAATGCTGCTGGAGAGTCTGATCTTGTGAAGGCGCGGCTGTCACCAGTGCGCCTAAGGCCGCCTCAGCCGAGTTCGGCCGCAACAACTTGGTCGTGGTTGTTTCCAGTCGAGCCATTGCTGCTTGCACTTTGGTCGGTTCACCAGGCCGTTCGGCCGCCAGGACCACCTGCATGGCTAAGGCAAGTGCCAACCCTACAATGAACATGAGGAACAGAATCCTTGCCCGGTCCCTCCGTTGTCTGTTTCGTGATTGTATGTGCGTCATGCCGCCGAACCCCTCCGTAGATGTCGCTCCAGTAGATGGTATGCCCCGCTCCAACATGGAGTAGTATTACCATGTGATTCGGGCGCTGGTGTCGTGGAGGTTAGGGATGGGGCGTTCGGCTACGGACGGAAATGCGATAATGCTCAATTTTCGGACTGTCAAGTCCTGGCGAAACGTTTCAGTTAGGAACGGGGCTTAGCCGACACGTGCGCTCAGAACGCGATTCCCCATCCCAGGGAGAACCGATTGGTATCGTATGCGGAAAGCTGCCACGTGAAACTGAGTGCCAGGTTGAAGGGGACCAGGAACGGCGTCAGGTTGCCGACAGTAAAGCCAAGCTCCGAGTAAGCGGTGCGGGCGGACCAGAGACCCCGGTCACCGGTCTGAGGCGCATGATCCCTGAAGTCGGTCCAGAACGCCCCACCGTGTACGTTCAGCGTGAACGGTATCCTCTCCATGAACGGAAGTCGGCTTTTCGCAAAGAGGAGTCGGCCAAAATCGTGCTGCAACGTAACGGCCAGCACCTGGTTACCGTAGAAGTTGTGCTCTCCCAGTGTCTGGAACCCGATGATCGAGTAAAACGACCAGACGTTATGATCCACGGTGAAATACCGTTGCGGCGGCAGCGCCTTGTCGGACCCGCCCCAGTAGGCTCGAAGAGTCGAAGTTCCCAGACCAAGTACCTGTTGTCGCCGATCGACCGACACGGCATACCTGACAAAATCGAAATCGCTGTTCAAGAAAGTTGGAGACGATCTCTCGATCTCTGCCGTCACGTTCGTATACTGCGTCTCGAACAATCGCTCGTCTTTCCCCTTGCGCCGGAGCAATGGCCGTGAATCATACGTGAGTGCCGTTGTCACCGAACGGAGTTGTCCGTCGAGGATCGGCTGATTATCCCGTACTACCTTGTCCTTTTCGAAGAGGCTGAAATCGGTGCGGGTTGGCGTCGACTGCTGATGCGTATCGTGATACGCAAGGCTGAATCGCGTGCGGTCAACGAGTTTGATACCCGAATAGATGCTGAACTCTTCCTCGCGGAAATAGTCGAAGGGATCGGATTTGAAAAACAAAGCCGATAGTGTCGCGTTCCCGCCAATTCCGCTCGACAGTGTTGGCCGGTGACGCATCTCGTTGTGGTACTCTGCTCCCAGGGTCAGCTTCTGCCGCTCCGAGAGGGTGCGTGTGGCGCCAAACGCGAACTGCCAGTAGCGCGCGTCAAAGGCGTAGCCCGCCTTCGCTCGGATTTCCGTCGCGGCCTTCCGGTTATTGAATCGCCCGCCAAGGCCCGCATACGCCCCCTCGGTACGATTGAAATGAAACAGATCATGCTGTGTGGTTGCGAATAGCGGCAAGGCCAGCGCCAGCGGCAGAGCTTTTTTGACGAACGGTCGCGCGCGTTGTATCGAGTCGATCCGGGCATACCCGCGCAGTTCCTGAGTGGTCAGAGGAATGGTCTGGCCGCGGTTCCAGGCAGCGGAATCGACCTTGTCTGCCTGCGGTGATATCTCATAGGCCACCTCGCCAAAACTCCCTGGCGGCATTCCTTCCTGCAGCCGATAACTGTGCAGCGATGCGACATATGATATCAGAATATCCTTGGGAAACCCGGGCAGTGGCACCGCCAGCTTGAATCGCGCCGCCATGTCGATCTCGACCGGCATCCAGTACTCGTTTGTGAACTGGGCGAAATCCATGTGCAGGTGTGCGTCCGAAACGCCTGTCAAGCGGACACCGTCGTTCCACCCCAGGTCGGCACTCACGACGCCGAAACTCGAGTCCGCGATCTGGATCCTGCCCACATACAACGGGTCGACCTGGTTCTTCGGCTCGATCTCCAGAACGAATACGCGTTTGTTATCCGCCTGAATGGTGTCGAGCAGGTAGAAGTTGTAATGATCCAGCGCATCGTCGGCCAGCGGCGTGACGATCCGCTGGGAGCCCATCTCGTCCCGGTTCTGGTAGAAACTAAGCAGGTCCCCAAACAATATGAGTATGGCATCGGCCGGCACATTGGCGGACTGGCGTCTCGCCACGACCGTCTGTTTGTATTTGTCCGGACGTTCCCAAAGGCCGGTCACCTGAGATTCGACGATCAGGAATATATTCGTGGAGTCCGGCTTTTTGCGATCCCGCACCACGAGCTTCGCGTAGGCATCGAAACTGTAGTCGCGCAGTTTGGCGAGCATCTGTTTCTTGCGGGCGATCGCTTCGATGATGATCTGCTGGGCCGGATCATACGCTTTTTCATACACGCGAATGCCGCGAATTTCGATGAGCGATGGCTGCAGTCGGATATCCTGCGTAATATCCTGCTGTGCGATCACGACTGTGGCTCGTTGAGAGTAGTATGCCACGTGGCTGAACTTGACTACATGGGAGCCGGCCGAAAGCAGCAGGCGGTATCTTCCCTCGTCGTTGGTAAGCGTGGAAATGCCGGTCCCCTCCAGCTGGACAGTCACCGCCGAGATCGGCAGGCCGGTGGTCGAGTCGGTCACCTGTCCCGAAACAGTTCCCTGATGGGGTGTCTGCTGTGCGACTGCCATTACTCTGCAAGCTGAAATCGCGACGGCAAGACAGAGTGACTTCCAATTACATGCAAATATCAACTAACAGCTCCAGATTCCCCTTGTACGGACCGTCGTCGCGGCGGTTTCATAAAACTACAGGTGATACAGCATCATATAGACTATTACGCCAGTCACAGAGACGAACATCCATACGGGCCAGAGCCAGGTGACTATCCGCCGGTGCTTGTCGAACCGCCCTTTCAGCGCATGCCGCACCGCCAGCAGAATGAACGGTACCATCACGGCCGCCAGAATAGAATGCGGGATCAGAATGACAAAATAGACCAGCCGTGTCCAATCATGGTGCGGATACGGCACCGAGCCGACCTCGTAATGGTATACCAGATAGCCGATCAGAAACAGCGCCGAGGATGTCAACGCCGCGAGCATGAACCGCTTGTGAATATCCTCGTGCCCCCGTTTGATATTCACGTAGCCCAGAAGTAGTAGACACGCGCTGAGCAGATTGAAGCACGCGTTGACCGTCGGCAGCAGACTGTAGTTCACGGAAGTTCTCTGACCAGCTGTTGAATCTGCGATCGCAGCGACTCGATGGCTGCCGGACTGTCGTAATCGAAATAGCCGCGAATTCTCGCATTGCCATCGACCAGAATGAACTTGGTGCTGTGCATTCCCGGAAGATCACCACTCACCTTAAACCCCTCCTCGCAGAACTGCGAAATCTGGTCCGTTCGTGCTCGTACGAAGCGCCAACGGTTATCTGTTACACCAAAGCGGGCGGCATATTCACGAAGTACCGGCAACGAATCAGTGTCCGGGTCCACCGTGAACGAGACCAGTTGGACCTTGTCGGAATGCGCATATTGCCGGTACAGCTCGGCGAAGCTCGCACTCATGTACGGGCAGGGACCACGGCAACTGGTGAAAATGAAATCCACGACACTGATCTTGCCTTTCAACTCAGCGAGTCCAAACGGCTCACCGTTTCGCTCCACGAATGAAAACGACGGGACGTCGTACAGGACCGGGATATTCTGACGCGAGGCCTCCGCCTGACGAGTCACCGCAAGCGCCGCTATCACGGCCAGCATAACAAGTCCGGCGATCGGCGCCGCCACACGGGCCAATCCTTTACCATAATCGGACACGACGGCTGCTTTCTGGCCCAACCCGAAATACAGCATGAGCGCCAGTCCGATGTAGACACCGGCCAGCCAGAGATGAAATAGTTGAAGTACCGGTGTCAATCCGGCCGTCGCCAGCGCGAGTCCAAGGAGTACCTGACCCAGCATCACCAGCATCATCCCCCACACGACCCGCCTGACCATACCGGTCGGGTGCGATGCCATCTTGACGATAGCAAATCCGATTACCCAGGTAGCGAGCGCCAACAAGGTCCCCGATATCATGTGCAGATCGTATGCCGCGCCCACCCGGCTGAGCCATTGCAGATCACTAAGGAGTGGAAACTCTCTGCTGACCGTCTCAATCCCGGATCGCACCTGTGTTCCGAGTATAATCTGAAGCAAAGCACCGATCCACAGAAATACCGCCCATGCGCGAGCATGGCGCGGGTACGTAGACTCTTCACCTGATGTTGCTTCGCCCATGAAGTACGTGCGCTGCATGACGTACATGAGCAGACTGACGATGAGAAATGAGATCAGAAGGTGCGCCGACACCAGCAGCGGCTGGAGTTCCGAGGCCACCACGCGCCCTCCTTGCCAGCCCTGATAGGCAGTGAGAAGCGCCGCCGCGAGTGATGGCCACACGATCCTGGCCTCGCGCCGAAATTTCGCCAGCGCCACGATCGCCGTGGCCAGAATCAACAGCCCCACGGTCACACCGCACAGCCGGTTGAAATACTCGATCCAGGCAAGCGTGAAATTGAATTGGGCTGGGTCGATACCCGATGGGAGGTCAGCCGCAGAGAGCGGCGGGATCCATCGTCCGAAACAGCGCGGCCAGTCCGGGCACCCCAGACCGGCGCCTGAGACACGCACCAGCCCCCCCATGAAAATCAGAAGATAGGTGGCAATAGTGGCAACAAACGCCAGGCGACGAAACGCTTTCATGTCGAGTCTACCCTTCGCGGCCGGTCAGGTTCCAGGAGTTCGCCGGCCGGAATCAAAAGATGGTTGCCTCCGGAGGAAAGCCGCAAGGACTATTTTGCGGGCGATGTATGAGTTGAGGCACTGTCGACCGATTTCATTGCCCCGGTATGGGATGTATCTATCACCTGCTGCTGATAGATGACGGCATTCTGGTCGATCGGGCCGGTCTCAATCGCGTTGACATCCCCCCGACGAAGCGTATCAAGCATTGTGAGTATAATGAACACGGCCAGAAACAAGAGCGCTCCCACGAACACCGCCAGATACACCTTATTATCATATCTCAGATGCATAAAATAGGCCGCCACCAGCGAGGCCTTCACAGCGGCGATGATCATTGCCACAATCAGATTATATTCGCCGTAATCATGCCCGGCCACCCACACAGTGACAGCCGTTAATACCAGAAGTGCGGTCCCCACGGCCAGGTACACGCGGATGGGAAGAATATGATGAGTCTGGGCGTTCGCACTCATGTGTCGCTCCTATCCAATCAGGTAAAACAGCGGGAACAAAAAGATCCAGATCAGGTCCACCAGGTGCCAGTACAACCCGGTCATCTCGATAGGCGTGTAGTATGCCGCAGAGAAGTGATTCTTCGAAGTCCGATACAACAGCCATCCGATCACCGTCATTCCGCCGATAACGTGAATCCCGTGCAGCCCGGTCATCATGAAATAGACTGAGAAAAACACGTGCGGGTTGGTCCCCTCGATCCCCTGGAATGTGTAGAATCTCCCCGGCAGTTGCCCTTCGTGGATCTTGTGCGCGTATTCAAAGTATTTGATCACAAGAAACGTACCGGCCAGTAGCAGTGTAGTGGCCAGATACCACATGGTTTGCTTCTTGTTGGCCAATTGCATGCTGCGAATGGCCAGCGCCATGGTGACCGAGCTGGTGATGAGCACGATCGTGTTGATCGTACCGAGCGGAAGGCTGAGCACTTTGTGGGCGTTATGGAACATGTCCGGATTCCACGAGCGATAAATGGCGTAGGTGCAGAACAGTCCTCCGAACAGCAGCACTTCCGTCAGGAGGAACAGCCACATCCCCAGTTTGGCTGCTTCTTTCTGCTGCTCGCCATCGCTGAAATGGTGCGCCAGATGGCTCTTATGCGTGTCAGTGTGCGTCATGGCCATTGATATCATGCCCTCCCGACCGGCCTTTGTGCGGCGATATCTGATCGCTGGATCAGCACCGTATCGTAATCATACGGCCCATGTGACAGCACCGGGTCTTTGGCAAAATTCTCGGGCGGCGGCGGCGATGTCGTTTCCCATTCAAATCCCAAGACGCCCCACGGGTTGTTTCCGGCCGGCCTCCCCCGCATCAACGAGTGGATCATGTAGATCATGAAGATCAAGAAGCCGAATCCGAGCACCCAGGCGCCCACCGACGAAAAAGCATGGAGCGGCTGATACTGGTCCAGATAGTTGTGGTACCGACGCGGCATACCTTTCGTCCCCAGAATGAACTGCGAGAAGAATGTCATATTGAATCCGACAAAGATGATTACGCAGGCCACTTTGGCCCAGAACTCGTTGTACATCCGGCCGAACATCTTGGGCCACCAGTAGTGGATTCCTCCCAAAAGCGCCATCACCGTCCCGCCCATCATGACGTAATGAAAATGCGCCACCACGAAATAGGTATCAGTCAGGTGGACGTCAACGGGCAGCGCACCGAGGAAAATGCCGGTGAGTCCGCCGATCGTAAACAGAAACAGAAACGACAGCGCGTACAGCATGGGAGTTTTGAATTCGATCGAGCCCTTGTACAGGGTCATCATCCAGTTGAATACTTTGATGCCCGACGGTATCCCCACGAAAAACGTCAGAAACGAGAACACGATAGCCGCCAACTCCGACTGCCCGCTCACAAACATGTGATGTCCCCAGACCAGGAAACTGACTAACGCGATACCGAGCGATGAGAACGCGATCGCCTTATAACCAAAGATGTGTCGGTGGGAGAAATGGGCGATCAACTCGCTGATGATCGCCATGCCCGGCAGGATCATGATATAGACCGCCGGATGCGAATAGAACCAGAAGAAATGCTGAAACAGCACTGGGTCCCCGCCCATGGCCGGATCGAAAATGCCAATCCCAACCAGTTTCTCGAGGATCAAAAGGAGCAGCGTAATCCCGAGCACCGGCGTGGCCAGCACCTGGATGATAGCGGTGGCGTAGAGTCCCCACACCATGAGCGGCATCCGAAACCAGGTCATGCCCGGCACACGGAGCTTGTGAATGGTCACGATGAAATTCAGGCCGGTAAAGATCGAGGAAAAACCGAGGATGAACACCCCCAGCGTCATTGAGACCACCGAGGTCGATGTGGTCGTACTATACGGCGTGTAGAAGGTCCAGCCCGTATCCACGCCGCCGCTGACAATGGCGAAGAGACAGACGAACGCTCCCACCACGTAGATATACCAACTGGCGAGGTTCAACCTGGGGAACGCCACGTCCTTCGCACCAATTTGAAGCGGCAGCACGAAATTCCCAATCGCTGCCGGGATCGACGGGATGATGAACAGGAAGATCATGATCGCCCCGTGCAGCGTGAAGAACTGGTTATAGGTGTCCGAGCTCATGAAACTGCTCCGATTGGAGAACAGCTCAGTTCGCAGGATCACTGCCAGCAGTCCGCCCACGAAGAAGAAGAACATGATGGCTGCAAAATACATCACGCCGATCCGCTTGTGATCCTGTGTCAGGAGCCAGGATTTGAGCCCTTTGGGGTATCTCAGAAAATTGTATTCCGGAATGGCTGTGGCGCCCATAGTGCGACCCTCGTGTTACTTCAACGACTTGATATACGCAATCAGCGCGTCGATCTGCTGGTCCTTCAGGACTCCCTGGTAGGTCGGCATCACCGGATCGTATCCGGTCACCACCTTCGCTTTGGGTTGCAGGATCGACTCGCGAATGTAGTTCTCATCGACCAGTAGCTGTGCGCCGTCGGTCATCTGTTCCCGCTGTCCGAACCGGCCCTTGAACGACGGCCCCACCAACCGCGTTCCATCGACGCTATGGCAGGTGAAGCAAGCCTTACTCTTGTACAGTTGCGCGCCGTATTCCTCCGGCGTGAGCCCAGTCCCGAGCTGGGCGTTCGCATCCTGCCACGCCAGGTACTCGCGGTCCGACACCACTCTAACTTTCCCCAGCATCTCGGAGTGCCCTTTGCCGCAAAATTCCGTACAGAACATGTCGTAGGTTCCCGCTTTGGTGGCCTCGAACCAGGTGATGGTGTACCGGTTCGGCAGCACGTCCTGCTTGATACGGAAATTGGGTACGAAACAGCTATGGATGACATCACGCGATGACATCAACAACTTCACCGGCTTCCCCAGCGGCACTACCAGATCGTTGACACTGTTGGCGCCGGTCGGGTAATCGAACGTCCAGAACCATTTCTGCGCGGTCACCTTGATCTCGAGCGCGTCTTTCGGGGCCACATGCATCTTGATGAACGTTTTGAATCCCCAGACGAACACGATCATCACGAGGATCGTGGGAATGACCGTCCAGATGATCTCAAGCGGCGTGTTGTGAGTGGCAGCCGCGTTCAGCCGGTCCGCGCCGCGCCGACGATATCGCCAGCTGAAATACAGGATACCGGCCGCCACGATGGCGAACATCGCGATGCTGCCGTACAGGATGAAGTGAAAGAGCGGGTCCACCTCACCGGCAATCGTCGAATTCGCCGGCGGGAGCCACAGAGTCCCGGTGCTATCCATGACTTACTTCTCTCTCCTCATCACGGAATCAATGCGGCCGCCTGACCGCCAGGTGAACCGGTCTTGGCGCCGACCTCTCCCGGCGCCAAAGGATAAACAGTGCCAAGCCCAGGAGCAGCGCTGTCAACCCACCCCCGACCTTCATAACATTCTCCGCAAACAGGACATACCCTTTAGCCTGCGGGTCGTAATGATAGCAATAGAGTATAAGCCTATCGAGCGTGCTGCCGGTCTTCCCCTCCGATGCCTCCAGCAGTGCCAGCTTCAGGTCTCGCGGGTTGTACTCGATCCCGTAGAGATATCGCGAGATCGTGCCGTCCGGCGTCAGGATGAATGTCGCAGCCGTATGAACAAATTCTTTCGACTCGCTGTCGTAGCGATAATGAAACCCGAGCGATTCAGCCAGTGCCTTGGAATTCGCCTCCGTCCCGACCAGGAAGCTCCAGCCGGCTTCGGCCTCCGGTCGTGACAGTTCGGTCAGATAGCTCAACTTCTTGGCAGCCGCCAGGTCATAGGTCTCCCGTGGATTGATACTGATCGCCACCATCCGGAACTGCTCTCCCGGTATCCAGCCGATCTGTTTCACGGCATTCGTGACACCGTTGAGCACTAGGTTGCACAACATGGGGCACTGATAGTACACCATGTTCAGAACCACCGGCTTTCCCTGGCCTAAAAACTCCTGCAGCGTCACCGGTCGTCCATGATCGTCGGTAAACGCCAGGTCAAGCGGCAGTTTTTCACCGAGATGCTCTTCGATCCCTACGCCAGCAAACTCCGGCGGGTTGTCTAAAACCACCTGACCTGCGACCGAACCGGCCAGTACCAGAGTCGCCAGGGCAATCAGGGATAAATCAGGTCTATTTATGTCCCGTTCTGTCCACATGGTCTGCATTACTCGGTGAACATTACCACCGTTTCAAAAGTTCACGCGTCTTTCGAAAAAATGGGATTCGTCGGTCTACGCTTATTTTGGACGCGGCGCCCGATACGCCTCGTCGGCAACAAGCTCCATGGCCCGCTCGATCGGTATCTGGTATATCCCCTTGGCCGGATCCAGGACCTTGTAAGAATTCAACGCCTGATCCTCGCGGGCCCGCAGCTCGCGAAACGTCACCGCTTGCGGCTTGAGCACCGACTGATACACCACGTCTTCGGTGGTCAGCACAAAGTAGGAGTTAATGACAACCAGTGAGATCACGATGAACAGAACGCTCGCCACTGTCCACAGAAGCACCAGCTTCATGTTGACATCGCGCTTTTCATACCCCCCGGCGCCATGTGAGTGGTGACTTGTTTGTGGCTGTTCAGTCATTGCCCTGCCTCAGAACGGATTGACGTGTGATATTGACCCGGCCAGCTTCGGATCGTTCACCGGCACGGTCGCCTGACCAACAAACCGGAGCCAGAACATCCAAACGAACAGGCCGCCGATCCCGACCGTCGCGGCGAGGTCGATCCAGGAAAATGTCGCCCCGTCCGGAAGCAGCGTCGGGTACACCAGCCAGTACATATGAATCCAGTGCATCACCAACAGCCAGACAGCCACTATGCCCAGAGTGACGGCGTTCCTCTTGGTCGCGCGGAACAACAGCGCCACAAACGGAATGGCGAAATGCCCGAACAACACGATCAGGCTGACTGTCTTCCAGGAGCCGACCCACCGATCCAGATACCAGACGGTCTCCTCCGGTATGTTGCCGTACCAGATCAGGAAATACTGCGAGAAACTCACGTAGGTCCAGAATATTGTAAACGCTAACATCAGCTTGCCCAGATCATGCCGGTGTTCCTCGGTGACCACGTCGACCAGAATGCCGTTCCGTCGAAGGAGAACCACCATGAGCGCCATGAGCGATATTGCCCCCAGGAGACCGCTGGCGAAGAAGATGACGCCGAAGATCGTGGAGTACCAATGCGGGTCCAAAGACATCAGCCAGTCGAACCCGGCATAGGTCGCGCTGAACGCGTACAGCACCATCCCCAGGCCGCTCACTCTCCGCATCCGGTCCGCGGTCACTGCCTGGTAACCAGTATCTTCCTTGAGGGACAAGCGGTAGAGCATTCGGGAGAGAATAATCCATACCACCAGATAGAGTATGGAACGGACGACAAAGAATGGCACGTTTAGAAACCCGGCTTTCTTCTGCAACGCGGCATCGGCGGCCACCGCGTCGTGGTGACTCCAGTGATACAGATCGTGCATACCCAGAAGAAGCGGCAGAAACAGAAGCGCCATCAGTGGCAGTGTTTGCGTGAGACTCTCCGCCAGGCGGCGGATCACCACGCTCCACCGGGCGCCGGTCAGATGATGCAGCATGACAAAGAAAAGCGCGCCCAGAGCGAGTGACAGCCAGTATGCATAGGCAGTCAGCCAGGCATGAAAAAACCGGGGCTGGTCGGCGAAGTAACCCACTACACACAACCCAAGCCCCAGTATACCGGCATAGAGCGCCCCGCGGCCGAAACCGCCGGCGTCCCCTATGCGATATGTGTCCTTGTACCATTTCATAGAATCGCGCTCTACTTCACCGTGTTCCGAAGTTCGGCCGGAATATCCTCGAGCCGGGCATTCTGGCTCCGCTGCAGTGCCCGCAGGTATGCCACAATCGCCCAGCGATCCGACACCGGGATCTGGTATCGGTACGCCGGCATGTTACGGATGCCGTTAGAGATGACGTCGAAATAGTGCCCGTCTGCCATTTTGACGATCCGCTCTTCGTGGAAACTGGGGGGCGGAGGCAGGCCCCGTTCGACGGTCATGCCGCGACCGTCACCAATGCGGCTGTGACACGGCGCACAGAAGATATTGAATCGTTCCTGTCCCCGGCTAAGCAACTGCGCCGTGATCGGCACCGGCAGCTTTTCGACCGGGGTGGTGTCTATCTTACCGGTGTAATAGACCTGGTCCTCGTGGAGCCACCCGCGCGGGATCGTCCCGGCCGGTGGTGTACGCATGGTGGCGCCATCGGGAAAGTACTCGCTCCTGGCCTGCGAATTGTACCGCTCCTGGTCATCCATGTTCGGATTGATATGAATGGGGGGCTTTCCCGAGGGCTCACCGCGGAAACAGCCCGTCAGAAAGATCGCGGCTGCAGCCAGGATTGTGAAGATCAGAAGCTTCATGCTCCTTTCAGGACCTCCACATGCGAACCGCCGATCGCTTCCAGAAACGCCTTTGTTTTTTCCGCATTGAACTTTTTGTCGTCCGCTTCGATGCTGACAAAGAATCCATCATCCGTTACTTTGGTGAACCGTTCGGAGTAAAAAACTCCGTGAAACCACTGCGGGAGCCGATTCAACATCAGCATCGCCAGAACCGAGCCGAGCGCGGCAAACAACACCGTTAAACCGAATGTCACCGGTACGAACGCCTGGTAGCTGTTGAACGGCTTGCCGGCGATCACCAGCGGATAATCCACCGAGCTTGTCCACCACTGCAGGAGATAGCCGCCGGTACCGCCGATCGCACCGCAGATACCGGCGATGTATCCGACCGGCGAACGTTTGACACCCATGGCGGTATCCATGCCGTGAATCGGGAACGGCGAATGGCAGTCGAATCGCCTATAGCCAGCCTCGTGCACTTTGCGAGCCGCTGCCAGCAGTTCGTTTGGGCCGTCGAACTCCGCCAGGACGCCATATACCTTCTCGCCCGACGTACTCATCGATGTGCTCCAGTGGTTTCCTGTGGGTGGGCGTGAAGATCGTGGTGGACTTCCGCCTGAGGCAGCACCGTCTTCACTTCAGACATGGCAATGATCGGCACAAACCTCACAAACAAGAGAAACAACGTGAAGAACAGTCCGAATGACCCGATCAGGGTCAGGTAGTCCCATAACGTGGGCGTGTACATCCCCCAACTGGCCGGCAGGAAATCGCGCGTGAGCGTTATCACAATGACGAACCGTTCAAACCACATGCCGACGTTGATCAACAGAGAAGCCACGAACATGACCGCGATATGAGTCCGCCATTTCTTGAACCAGAATATCTGCGGCACCACCACGTTGCAGAACACCATTATCCAGTAGGACCACCAGTACGGTCCGAAGGCGCGGTTGATGAACGCAAACTTCTCGTAGAGATTACCGGAATACCACGCAATGAAGAACTCACACGAATAGGCATACCCCACCATCATGCCGGTCACCAGCATGATCTTGTTCATCTTTTCCAGGTGGTTGACCGTGATGATATCTTCAAGACCGAATGCCTTTCGTACGATAATCCCCAGCGTCAGCACCATAGCGAAACCGGAGAAAATCGCACCGGCCACAAAATACGGCGGGAAGATGGTGGTGTGCCAGCCGGGGATGATGCTCACCGCAAAGTCCGTGCTCACCACCGAGTGGACCGAAAGCACCAGCGGTGTCGACACACCGGCCAGAATGAGATAGGCCAGTTCGTAATGCCGCCATTGCCGATGCCCTCCCCGCCATCCGAGCGAGAAGATTCCGAATACGATTTTGCGAATGCGGGTCTTGGCGCGATCCCGAAGAGTACCCAGGTCTGGAATCAACCCAACATACCAGAAGAGGGCCGAACAAGTGAAGTAGATGCTGACAGCAAACACGTCCCACAACAACGGGCTGCGGAAATTGGGCCACATCCCCATCTGGTTCGGGATCGGAAACACGTAGTACAGCAGCCACACACGACCGACGTGGATCGAAGGAAACACGAGGGCGCAGATGACGGCGAAGATCGTCATCGCTTCGGCGAAACGGTTGATCGAGGTACGCCACCGCTGACGAAATAGAAAGAGAATGGCCGAGATGAGGGTCCCGGCATGTCCGATGCCAACCCAGAAAACGAAATTGACGATTGCCAGACCCCATCCCGCTGGAATGTTCACACCCCAGATACCGATCCCCTCGAACACCAACCACCCAATGGAACCGAGGAGTACCAGAAGCATCGAGCCGGCGAGACCCAGAAGGAGGAGCCAGGTCATGGTCGTCTTCCGTTCGGCAATCCCGCTCACCTTGGCGGTGATGGTGGCGAACGTCTGATCTCCTGTGATCAACGGCGGTTCGAGCGGCGCCATCTGGTTCGTTTCTGTTGGCTGACTCACAATACCTGTCTCTTATTTCACATTGGCTCGGCTCAACCGGCAGCCGTCTTTCCCAGTTCCGGATTTGGGTTGCGCAATTTCGCCAGGTAGGTCGTCCGCGGACTCGTGAAGTATTCTTCCAGCACCCCGTAGTTGCGGTTTGCTTTCTTGATCTGCGAGACGCGACTATTCGGATCGTTGACATTCCCGAAAACGATAGCCTGTGTTGGACAAGCCTGCTGACACGCTGTTACGATCTCTCCGTCCGCGATCTCTTTTCCGTCCCGCTTGGCCAGGATCTTCGCGCCCGCGATCCGCTGGATACAATACGTGCATTTTTCCATGACACCCCGGAACCGCACCGTCACATCCGGATTCTGCTGCATCCGCTGGGTCTCCGGGAGATCCTTGGTGTAATTGTAGAAATTGAATCGCCGGACTTTGTAAGGGCAGTTGTTGGAGCAGTAGCGGGTGCCGATACACCGGTTGTACACCATGAGATTCAGCCCTTCCTTGTCGTGCGTGGTGGCGGCCACCGGGCAGACATTCTCGCACGGCGCATTCTCGCAGTGCTGGCACGCCATCGGCTGATGCACCATCTCCGGTTCCTCCACCGAACCGGCAAAATACCGGTCCAGACGGATCCAATGCATCTCGCGCCCTCGCGATACCTGGTCTTTCCCGACGATGGGAATGTTGTTTTCCGACTGACAGGCGATCGTACAGGCGTTACAGCCGGTGCATGCATTGAGGTCGATCGTCATGCCCCACTGATAGCCGGTATCGTACTTGTGCGGATTCCAGGGCGGCACCAGCGGCGGGTGGTCGATCATCTCCGGCTTGAAATCAGGCTTATCTTTATATTCGTCGTAGGTTGCTTCACGGACGATCGGTCGTCCCTCCATACTCCAATGGTCCTGAACACTTGACAGCTCGTACATCTGACCAGTGCGTGCCGCCTGGACACCGACAGCAAAGTCGGCTGCCTCCGAGAACCTCAGGCGGTAACTGTTGAACCCAACGTTATCAGCCACGCGCCCAAAATTCTCACGACCATATCCCAGCGGAACGCTGATCGAATTATCCGCATGACCCGGGCAGATCCAAGCGGGCATCTCAAGCGTGGCGCCACGATACGTCAGGCGGACCAGCTCACCGCTCGACACACCGAGAGCTTTGGCTGTAGCGTCGCTCATTGCCGCCACATTGTCCCAGGTGAGCTTGGTGACCGAATCCGGGAGTTCCTGCAACCAGCCGTTGTTGGCGAAGCGACCATCCCACACGTGTGCTACCGTAAACGATATTTCCATACCGGCTGCGTCAGGGGAATCTGATGGGACACCGGCCTGTATCGCCGACCGCACCGAGCGATCATCGATACTGTGAGCAACCGCCGGGGGCGCACTTTCACCGAGGAGACCATCGTGAAGCATTCGCTGCCATTTGGATTCAAATGCAACCGGTCCGAACACCGGTTGCCATGTCGCGCGAACGATATCATACCCCCGCAGGTCGCGACCGGATGTCAGATGCGACAACAGTTCGATCGCGCTCTTGCCACCGAACAGCGGTTCGATCATCGGCTGGATCAAGCTGGCAGTGCCGTCGGCAGAGCGGACATCTCCCCAGATCTCGAGGAAATGCGCCTGCGGAACGTGCCAGGTGACCGCCTTGGAGGTGTCATTGATATGTGATGCGAGGTGCACGATCTGCTTGGCTTTTTTCATGGCGGATTGAAATTCCAGATCGGCGGGCGCGTTGTAGACCGGGTCACCGCCGAGCATCACCAGCGTTTCTATCGTCGCGCTTCTGAGACTCTGTACCAGCGATGTGAGTTCGGCGCGGCTCGGGACCGCGGCATCTTTCAACTCATGATACGTGACGGTAGTCCCGACATTACCGAGCACGGCATTGACTGCCGCCACCAGTGCATGCACAGCCGGCGGTTGGCGACGTCCCGCCAGTAGCAGTGATTTACCCTGGTTGCGCAACAGGTCTTTGGCCGCCGCCGTGACCCATTTCGTGTCCAACCATGATGGCACCGCGTAACCGCCATCAAGGAACTCAAGGCGCAGCCCATGTGATGCCAATTCGTGCGCCAATGCCAGAGTGAATTGGCCGATCAGTTGCGACTGAAGCCGCAGACGGTGGTCTGCCATCCCACCCGTGACACTATAGCTGCTCTCTACAACGTACAGACGATTCATGGGGTCGGACTGGGACATTACCCGTCGGCCCTCGGCGAAACCGCGCATGGCGGTTACGTTTTCGCTCTCGGTCTGAAGAAAGTCTGAATCCAGCGCGAGGATGACCTGCGCGTTCTCTACATGGTACACCGGTCGCAACGTCCGGCCGGTCGCAACCCGGATCCCCTCATATATATTCTCATCGCTAATCGGCTCATAGGTAGCCCAGATCGCTTTCGGGAACTGCTTGCGGAATTCGGATGCAAGCCGCGCCAGCGTGGGTGAGTTGAACGATTCGCTCAACAGTGCCAGCCCTTGTCCCTGATTAGCCTGGAAATATATTAATCGCTCACGCCAGAACGTGACGAAATCATTCCAATTCGCCTCGACACCGTCACGAAGCACCAATCGTGAGCGGTCCGGGTCATACAGATCGAGAATGGCCGACTGCGCCCATATATTGGTGGCGCCGCGGCTCGATGGGTGTTCGCTGTTTCCCTCAATCTTGGTCGGACGTCCTTCATTTGATTTGACGAGCAATCCGTAGGCGGACAGACCGAACGGCATGGTGGTCGCATAGTATTGCGGCACGCCCACGGTCACTTCCTCGGGCTGCTTGACATATGGCACGACCTTCTCCACCGGACGGCGGCATCCGGCCAGCCCGGCCAGCGCCATTGATGCCCCCATCAAGGTGAGGAAACTCCGCCGCGACCAACTGTTGTCCATTTCGGCGGCTCCTTGCGGGAACTCCCGGTGCAGGAACTCGCGGAACTCCGGCGTGTCGGCAATCTGCGCCAGGCTGCGCCAGTATTGCTTGTCCTGTTTCATCGGTTCGCGACTCATCGGTGACACCCGGAACAATCGGTTGGTGGTTCAATCTTTCTTTCCCTGATCATCCGCGCGGCCTGCTCGAGTTGGTCTTTCGGCGCTACCCAATACATGTTGGTGACCTCGCTCACCGGCCGAAGGTTCGGCGCGGGATTGCGATGACAATCGAGACACCAGGACATGGAGAGCGGCTCCTTCTGCTGAACCACATCCATCTCCGCCACATTACTGTGGCATGAAATACAGCCGACCCCGGCGTTCACATGGGCACTGTGATTGAAATAGGCGTAGTCCGGGAGTTTGTGAACTTTCACCCACTGCATGGGAATTCCACTCGCATAGCTTTCCCGGATCGGCAGAAGTTTCTCACTCTCGGGGAGCACCAGCTTATGGCAATTCATACAGACGCTGGTGGCCGGCACATTTGCCTTGGCCGAACGCTCGATCGATGAATGACAATAACGGCAGTCGATCCCCAGGTCCCCCGCATGCAGCTTATGACTGTACGGCACCGGCTGAGTCGGACGATACCCCACATCGGTGTACCTGGGAGAGCCGTAATACCAGAAGAATCCTGTCACGCCGACCACCAACAATACCACGCCGCCGGCAATCAGCGGAGGAAGATCGTTAAACCACTTTGGAAATATCTGCGACATTATGCGCTTGTTATCTTTTTCACAAGTCGGCGACCGATTCTACTTGCTGTGAAGCAGTCCGACGACCGTATCTGCCTGGTTATTTCCTGTTGCCCGAACCACAATGGGCGGGAATTAACCGAAATCGATCCCACCTGTCAACAGGACAATCCAAATTAATAGACCGCTAAATTCTACTTTTTGACCCCGCCGGTCCCCAGCTACACCAGCGAGTCCACTATCATGGCCGTAAACAGTGCGAAGAGATACACGATGGAATACCCGAACAGCGTTCGGAGTGCAGTCGTGCTGCGCAGTCGGTTGGCATCCAGTGCCTTCTTCATCAACCACAATCCCAGCACCAGCGCGCTCGACACATACAACCATCCGGCCCCCACGGTGAACATCCCTAAGCTGACCAGTATGAGCACTGCCGTATACGCCATGATCTGCCGCATAGTGGCATCGTCCCCTTTCACCACCGGCATCATCGGCAGCTTCGCTTTGAGGTAATCCTCCTTACAGAACATGGCCAGCGCCCAAAAATGTGGCGGCGTCCACAGAAAGACGATCGCGAACAACAGCCACGGTGTCAGTGCCATGTGACCCGAGGCCGCTGTCCAGGCGCCGACTGGCGCCATGGCGCCGGCCGCCCCGCCGATGACGATATTCTGCGCCGTATTCGGTTTCAGCCACAGCGTATAGAAGAGGCTATAGAAGAGAATGGTGGCCAGAGAAAGCAATGCCGTGAGCCAGTTGAAGAATATGCCAAACAGCAAAACACCCAGGACCCCGATGGTTACGGAGAAGATCGCCGCCTGCGTTGCGCCCAGACGCCCCAGTGGCAACGGGCGGCGCGTCCTGGTGCGGGACATTCTGGCGTCGATCTCCCGCTCGAACACCTGGTTCAAAGCGTTGGCCGAACCGCCGGTCAGGTAGAGACCAGCCAGAACAAGTGCGAACAGCAGCGGCCTCTGCAAAAGACTCCCCTCCAGCACCAATGCCACGGCGCCGGTGAACAGCACCAGCAGCATGATAGTTGGTTTGGTGAGCTGAATGTAATCCCTGATCGGTAGTCGCATGTTTATGTACCCGGCGGCGCCAATATATCGAAGCGTAGACTTCATGGCTACACTTATGTTATCTTTCGCCAGACAACAGCATCGCGCCAGGTTGGTTCCCGTGTTGCTGCGAATAAGCATACTCCAGTTCCGCTCAACCTCGCGCTGCATCGGCGAATCATCGAGTTCATCGCGGGACTCCCCGGACAGTACTCATCGTCCCTCCTTGATGACCTAAATGTACGGAAAGGACCTTCAACCTGTGCTCATTCGATATGCACACTGACTGTTGACAGGATGTTCACATGCTGTGTATTTGTTCATAAGCGATTGGAAATCAATCAATTGACCTGTCCTCATCTCTAATGAGGTCCAGCCCGGATGATGCTATCGGAGGCGATGAAGGCTAATCTATTACTATCCAATTCCTTACGAAAACTGATTTTTTTGAGGTCGGCACGATTCAGCCGCTACTGATCAACGACCGCTTGCTCTTCTTGCGGTACCCGGTTTAGTCTCAATGGCATACAGAGAATTCAAAAAAAAACACCATTTTTAGTGGTATCGGTTTCTCAGACCCCAATATATTGTGGCACCCGTGGATGAGGGGGCGCCAACGCACACCGCGTGCGGCCCGCGGTCTCCTCAACCTGGCTCATTAACAACGGTAACGCAAGTTTTTCTATAAAGACCTACCGTCTTTCGTGCCTGGGCTTGTATAGGGATGTCTTCGCCCAGCGTGATCGATTCGTGTGGTCCCCAAGGAGGGCATCGTGAAGATTGACCGTCGCTTTACTTTCGAGGATGAGTCGCCGTACGCGCGTATCCCCTTCGCTCGGCGCACCTCAGAAATACGGAACCCGGATGGCTCCGTAGTCTTCAAGCTGGATAATATCGAAGTTCCTGAGACATGGTCGCAGGTGGCTGTCGATATCCTCGCCCAGAAGTATTTCCGGAAAGCCGGCGTGCCGCAGCAGGACCCGAACGGCAAACCGTTGGTCGATGAAAACGGCGACCGGAAACTGGGCGGCGAAACCGACGCCCGCCAGGTGTTTCACCGCCTGGCCGGCTGCTGGCGCAACTGGGGTGAAAAGCACGGCTATTTCGATTCACCCAAAGACGCACAGGTGTTCTACGACGAACTCAGCTACATGCTCGCCTCGCAAATTGCCGCGCCCAATTCGCCGCAGTGGTTCAATACCGGCTTGCACTGGGCGTACAACATCACCGGCAAACCGCAGGGCCACTACTATGTTGACCCGATCACCCACACGCTGACCGAATCGGCCAGCGCCTACGAGCATCCGCAGCCGCACGCCTGCTTCATCCAATCGGTGAATGATGACCTGGTCAACGATGGCGGTATCATGGACCTCTGGGTGCGGGAGGCCCGCCTGTTTAAGTACGGTTCCGGCACCGGCACCAATTTCTCCAGTCTTCGCGGCAGCGGTGAGAAGCTGTCCGGCGGCGGCGCATCGTCGGGACTTATGTCATTCCTGAAAATCGGCGACCGGGCTGCCGGCGCCATCAAATCCGGCGGTACTACCCGACGCGCCGCAAAGATGGTCTGTCTCGATCTGGACCACCCCGATATTCTCGACTTCATCAACTGGAAAGTGGTCGAAGAACAAAAAGTGGCCTCCCTGGTCACCGGCTCGAAGATCATCCGCACGCAACTGCGGCAGATCTTCGAATCGGCCCGAGTGTCCGGCCACAACGGCGATAGTGTGTATGAAACCGACCCGGCCAAAAACCCCAAGCTGAAAGATGCGCTTCGCATTGCGCGTCACATGGCGGTTCCGCCCGGGTATATCCAGAAGGTCCTCGACCTCGCCTCCCAGGGAGTCACAGAAATCGACTTTTCCGAATACGACACCAACTGGGAATCCGAAGCCTACATCACGGTCTCCGGACAGAACTCCAACAACTCGGTCCGCATCCCGAACGCCTTTTTCGAAAAACTGAAAGACAACAAGGACTGGGAGATGCGGTCGCGCACCGACGGGCGCATCGTCAAGACCATCCCCGCACTCGAGCTCTGGGAGAAAGTCTGCTATTCCGCCTGGGCCTGCGCCGATCCCGGCGTCCAGTTCGACACCACCATTAACGAGTGGCACACCTGCTCCGAGGATGGACGCATCAACGCCTCCAACCCCTGTTCGGAGTACATGTTCCTCGATGACACCGCCTGCAACCTCGCCTCGATCAACTTGGCGAAGTTCGTCGATGACAACGGAAACTTCGACGTCGATGGGTACCTGCACGCCATCCGGCTCTGGACGGTCGTATTGGAGATCTCCGTGCTCATGGCCTCGTACCCTTCACGCCTGATCGCGCAGAAGAGCTACGAGTTCCGCACCCTCGGCCTCGGCTACGCGAATCTCGGCACTGTGCTCATGCGCATGGGCATCCCGTATGATTCCGCCCAGGCCTACTCGCTATGCGGGGCGATCAGCTCGCTACTCACCGGCGGTGCGTATGTAACATCGGCCGAGATGGCCAAAGAGCAGGGGGCGTTCCCGGCGTTTTATCGCAACCGAGACCACATGCTGCGCGTCATCCGCAATCATCGCCGCGCCGCCTACAACGCCGACAAGGCCGAATACGAAAACCTGACTATCAAGCCGATGGGCATCAATCCCAACTATCTGCCGGATACATTGGTCCAGTCCGCCCGCCGTGTGTGGGACCGCGCCCTCGAGATGGGTGAGGTGTATGGCTTCCGCAATGCCCAGTCCACCGTCATCGCCCCCACCGGTACGATCGGCCTCCTCATGGACTGCGACACCACCGGTATCGAGCCGGATTTCGCGCTCGTCAAATTCAAAAAGCTGGCCGGCGGCGGCTATTTCAAAATCATCAATAACTCGGTGCCGGTGGCGCTGTCTAAACTCGGCTACTCCGAGCAGCAAATCAACGAAATCGTCACCTATGCCACCGGCGCCAAAACATTGCGCAAAGCTCCATTCATCAACCACGAGTCGCTCCGGGCCAAAGGGTTCGGCGATGACGAGATGAACAAAATCGAATCGGTCCTCGGCAGCGTGTTCGACATCACCTTCGCCTTCAATAAGTACACCCTCGGCGAGGAATTCGTGCACGAAACGCTCGGCTTCCACGACGATGTCGTCAACCGCTGGGACTTCAATCTCCTCAAAGAGCTCGGCTTCACCAAAGACCAGATCGAGGCCGCCAACGAATACTGCTGCGGTACCATGACCCTCGAGGGCACGCCACACCTGCAGGAGAAACACCTGCCGATATTCGACTGCGCCAACAAGTGCGGCCGCAAAGGGACACGCTATATCCCATACGAAGCGCATATCAAAATGATGGCGGCCGCGCAGCCGTTCATCTCCGGCGCCATCTCCAAGACCATCAACATGCCGGCCGAGGCAACCATTAACGATGTCAAGAAAGCGTACCGGCTCGCCTGGGAGACCATGAACAAAGCGGTCGCGCTCTACCGCGATGGCTCCAAGCTGAGCCAGCCGCTCAATTCAGTTCTCCTCGACGAGGAAGGGATCGACGCCGGGGAGCCAATGTCGGTCGACCAGACCGCCGAGAAGATGGCCGAGCGGGTGGTCTATCGCTACATCGCCAAGCGGCGCAAAATGCCGCACCGTCGCGGCGGTTACACGCAGAAGGCAGTGGTGGGCGGTCACAAAATCTATCTCCGGACCGGTGAGTACTCCGACGGCACCCTTGGCGAGATATTCCTCGACATGCACCGCGAGGGGGCGGCGTTCCGTTCACTCATGAACTGTTTCGCCATCTCCATCTCGCTCGGTCTTCAGCACGGCGTGCCGCTCGAGGAGTTTGTCGAGGCCTTTTTGTTCGCCCGGTTCGAGCCGAACGGCATGGTGGAAGGGAACAAATCCATCAAGCGCTCCACCTCGATTATCGATTACATCTTCCGCGAACTGGCGATCACCTACCTCGACCGCACCGACCTGATGCACGTCTCCGAGGAGGATCTGCGCAGCGACACGATCGGCACCCCCGCCGACGAGACGACCGAGTTCGAGAGCGAAGAGCCCGCGCCGCCGTACGTGCCGGTGGAGACGCAGGCTGCCAGCAGGAAAGCAGACGATATTCATACCACCCATTTAGGTCTGCCGCGCAGGGAAGGCGGCAATGGCCACGGCAATGGAGGCAACGGTCATGCTACATCGATGGAGCGTCCGCCAGCAATTGATAAAACTGAGAGGCAGGAGACGGTGCGTAAATATATTACCGCCGCGGCTGTCGGAACCGAAGAAGGAGAGTACCGTCTCCATCAAATCCGCACCGCCCGCTTGAGGGGGTACGAGGGGGACATGTGCCGGGAGTGCGGGTCGTTCACGATGGTCCGCAACGGCACCTGCCTGAAGTGCGACACCTGCGGCGCCACCAGCGGGTGCAGCTGAGAAGCGGGTGTGGCTGAAATTCGTAGCGCGGAACCCATAGCGGTTCCGCGACCTATTTTCTGAGTCATTTTGTGGTGTTGGGCGTCCCCGCCCGACACCGACAATTACAGACTAGAACTGAAAACACGGCTTCACGGGTGGATCTCCTCCCATGCTATAAAGCCACGCCACGAAATAACTAACATCAGAAATTTCTACATCACCATCGCAGTCGCAATCACCCAGCAAATGCGAAGGAAATATTTGATAATTGTTGAACAGATAATCTACCAAGGCCACGAGATCACTGATATCGAGTATCGCATCATTGCTGGCATCACCGTGCGCTATAGAGAGCACAGTTCGAAACGCGTCGACACGGCCGTAACCGTACTTATAATCCGGAACGGATGGCGACACGCGGACAGCCGACTCCCGAAGAA